>JAICLN010000039.1 GCA_025925615.1 Actinomycetospora sp.
GCGCCTTCGGCACACCGGCTGCGTGCTGCTGACGAGGTCGCCCGCCTGTTCACCTTCGGGCACACGTGGGCGGGCCGTCGGCGAAGCGGAGCCGAGAACGGCGGGGTGTACAGGCCTTTGTCCCGGCGGCGAGGCGGGCAAACTGCCAGCGGTAACGAACCGCTGAGCATAGGAGGTCGAGGTGGAGTTCGACGTCGTGATCGAGGTGCCCAAGGGCAGCCGCAACAAGTACGAAGTCGACCACGAGTCGGGGCGGCTGCGCTTGGACCGCACGTTGTTCACCGCGACCCAGTATCCGGCCGACTACGGCTTCATCGAGGGCACGTGGGGCCGCGACGGCGACCCGCTCGACGCGCTGGTACTCGTGCAGGAGCCGACCTTTCCCGGCTGCGTGATCGCCTGCCGTGCGATCGGCATGTTCAACATGTCCGACGAGGCTGGCGATGACGCCAAGGTCATCTGTGCGCCGACCGGCGACCCCCGTCTGGAGCACCTGCGCGACGTGCACCACCTCGATGAGTACTACCGCCTGGAGATTCAGCACTTTTTTGAGGTCTACAAGGCCCTCGAGCCCGGCAAGCACGTCGAGGGGCACACGTGGGCGCGGCGTGACGACGCGGAACGCGAGATCGATGCGTCGTTCAATCGAGCGCGGCGACGCATCTGACCGACCCCGAAGCGGGGTTCCCTGATCGCCGCTCGACCCTACAGGCGCCCGGGGCTACTCGGGCGTCGTCGTGCGCCGGGCCTGGGTGAGCGTCATGCCGCGCTGGACCGCGTCGGCGAGGTAGGGCCGCAACCGGGTGGGCTCGACGATGGTGTGCACCGAGCCGACCTCCTGGGCGCGGGTGATGCTGTGGTGCGCGTCGAACTCGTCGGCCAGCTCACCGAGCTTCTCCGAGCGCACCGTCGGACGGACCCGGGCCAGCTCGGCGCGCAGCTCGGTCACGTCCTCGCCGCGCTCGAGCGCCTCGGCGATCCGGGTCTCGAGGTCGGCGACGCGGGGGTCGGCGGCCGTGCGCTTGTTGACCTCGCCGGCGAAGACCACCGCGGCCGCGGGCGCGCCCCCGATCACCGAGGCGTAGGACCCCGCGACGGCGGCGATCTCCAAGTCGTCGTTGAGGGTCCCGGAGAACACCACGAACGCGCCGCCGTGGTAGCGCGACACCACGCAGAACACGATCGGCCCGTCGAAGTTGACCACCGCCCGGCCGATCTCGGCGCCGTACTCGAGCTGCAGCCCGCGCAGCGACTCCGGAGAGCCGTCGAACCCGGACAGATTCGCCAGCACCACCACGGGCCGGTTCCCGCTGGCGGCGTTGATCGCCCGGGCGGTCTTCTTCGACGAGCGGGGGAACAGCGTCCCCGCGGTCCACTGCGACGGGCCGTCCACGGGCGGCGTGCCGCGCCGCGGCAGCGGGCGCGACTCGATCCCGATCAGCTCGACGGGCTGACCGCCGAGGTGGGCGTCGAGGACGACGACCGACTCGGCCGCGTGCATGTCGGCCCAGCGCTCCAGCGTCGGGTGGTCCGCGTCGGCGACCGCCCGCATCAGCGACCGGATGTCGAACGGCTTCTTGCGCTCGCCGTTGACCGCGGGATCGAAGATCTCGCCGACCCGCGTGAAGTCGGTGTCCGGCCCCGCGTGCGGGGAGGAGGAGACGTCCCGGTCGGTCGGGTCGGTGGTCGCGACCGGCCGGGGGAAGTCCTCGCCGGGGGCGACGTAGGTGTGCTCGTAGTGGGTGAGCAGCACGTCCACCGCGCCCGAGAGGTCGGGCGCCCAGTACTGGGCCTGCCCGTTCGGGCCCATGATCCGGTCGTAGCCGCCGATGCCGTAGTTGTCCTCGGCGGACACGCCTCCGGAGTAGTCCAGGGACTGCTTGCCGGTGAGCACCATCGCCGAGTCCGGGGTCATCACGAGGATGCCCCGGGTGTGCATCAGCATCGTGGCCTCGGCGTTCCAGTAGGGCTGGGCGCCGACGTTGATGCCGGTGACGACGACGTTGATCTCCCCGCCGCCCTGGGTGAACTCGATGATCCCCCGCAGCACCCGCGAGACCCAGTCCATGGTCTCGCTGCCCGAGTCCATGGCGATCTAGGCGCCGGCCGACACCGCATACCACTCCACCGGCACACCGATGCGCCGGGCGAGCGCGAGGGCGGCGAGCACCCGACGGCACTCGGGCTCCGCGATCGCACCGAGCGCCTTCGTGGGGTCGCCCAGCAGCACGACGCGGGTCATGCCCTCCGGGTACCGCGCGGTCGAGGTGGTGACGACGCCGAGCACGATGTTCGCCGTGTTGCGCCCGGGCGCCCGCTCGACGGGCCGGGGGTTCCCGGACTCGTCGAGGTCGTGCTCGGTGAACGTCCCGGGTGCGCCGTCGGGGTCCGGGGACCGGGTGATCGCCGGGATGAGTTCGTAGGGATAGACCGTGCCGCGGCGCCGGGCCTTGACCACCTTCTGGGTGTAGGCGTCGAGCTCGCGCAGCGGGCGGTCCGGCGGGTCGGTGATCCGCAGCGTCAGCCCGGACCCCGGGGGGCGGGACATCCGCAGCATCATCTCGCGAGGACTGCCGTCCGGACCGGCGGCGTGGAACTGCACCATGACCTGCTCGAGGCCCAGCGCCTCGGTGCGCGGCGCAAGTGAGCGGACGACCTCGTCGAGGTCGGTCAGCGGCACGTCGACCTGCGGCCATACGTAGAGCAGCACCCGGTTCCATTCGAGCTTGGCCGCGGCGCGGTCGGCGGAGCGGGCCGCGCGCAGGCTGTCGAGGCAGGCGTCGAGGACGTGCTCGACCTGGGGCAGCGCCCGGATCCGGCCCTCGTCGTCGCGCACGACGCTCAGGTCGCGGACGTCGGCGAGCGCGATCAGCCGCTGGTCGTCGGCCACCTCGCGGCCACGCGCGCGGAAGAGGTGGACATCGGTGGCCGCGGGCAGCCGGGTCAGCGCGAAGTTCGACAGCCGCCAGAACCCCAGCCGCTCGGCGACCATCGGGTGCAGGCCGCGCAGGGTTCGGTCCTCCACCGCCCCGGCATCCGCCGCCCCGTCCCGCCGATCGGCCCCAGCCCCGCTCCCGGCTCGGAAGGTGAACCAGGTCGGTCCGCCGCCGTCCGCTCCCCCGCCGCGGCGCACCGCGACGCTGACCCGGCCGACCGAGTCCGGGATCGCGCCGAGCTTGTCGCGGATCCGCGCGGAGCGGGCGTCCGGGTCGGTGGCGTCGTCGCCGTCGCCGTCGCCGTCGGAGGTGACGTAGAGGTCGATGAGCGCGGTGCGCCCGCTCGGCAACGAGGCGACGAGCTGGTGGAGGTCCTCCGCGATCGCGGACGCACCGTCGTTGCCGGTATCTCGGGCAACGGTGGCGACCACGGTGTAGTCGTGTTCGTCGTGGATGTAGTCCGCGGTCAGCCGCGGACGCCCGTCGCGCTCGGCGACCGCGACGTTGTGCAGCCTCCGGATCAGCCCGTAGTAGCGGCGGGTCATCACCTCGAGCATCGCGGCGTGGTGGCGCTCGGAGAAGACGCCGAGGATCGGCTCGCCGGAGGCGACGATGCCGTCGATCTGCGCGGCGCGGGTGGCGGGGTTGTCGGAGAGTCGGTCCAGCTCGGTTTGCACGCTCTGCTGCACCCGGGTCCGCTCGTCCGCGATGAGCGGGGCGTCGAAGCACCGGTAGCGGACCTGGCGGGCGAGGTCCCCGACCAGCGGGTGCCGCAGCTGGGTGGCCGACACGAGGTGATCGAGGACGTGGCGGTAGCCCTCGCGGGCGTCCGTGGGCAGCGACTCCGGCTCACGGAGCCGCCGCCGGAGCAGCTCGGAGACGACCGTCGCGTGTTCGCCCGCCCGGTGCAGGGCCAGGAACATCCGGTAGAGCGCGGGTCCCAGCTCGGGTGAGGACTCCTCGGTCACCCCGTAGTGGGCCAGCGCTCGGCGGAGCTTGATCCGGAACGATTCGGGCAGGCCCTCCGCGTCGGCGTCGCGCGATCGCAGGTAGGCGTTGAGGTACTCCTGCGGGTTGCGGGCGGCCTCGGCGTCGACGGCGGACTCGTCGTCGGGCTCGCTCCCGTCGCGCAGGCGGCGGTTGCGTGACAGGGCGGACAGGTCGGCGAAGATGCCCAGGACCTCGGACTCGCTCGCGAGCACGTCCGGGTCGTCGGCGGACAGTTCCGAGCGCGCCTCGTCCAGCTCGGCCAGCAGGCGGCGGGCGTCGCGCTCGTCGACGTCGAACCCCAGCACCAGCGCACGCAATGCGGCGAGCGCGTCGTGTGCTGTCCCGGCCGGGGTCCGGTCGGCGGTGGAGGTTCTCGCGAGCTCGGTGAGGTCGGCCCGCTCGCCCGACGCGGCGACCCCGGCGCCACTCGGCTCCGGGTCGGGCTCGATTCGGACCAGGCGGGTGCCGGCCTCGACCTGGGTGTTCGGGTGGACGAGGACCTCCGCGACCCGACCGGCGATCGGGGCGCGTAGCGCGGTCTCGAGCTTCATGCTCTCCAGCACCGCGACCACGTCGCCCTCGGCGATTAGGTCGCCGGTACTGACCGAGATGTCGACGACCATGGCCGGGCCGAGGGCACGGACCAGGCCGGCTTCCCCGCCGGCGAGGCGGTGCACGGCTCCCTCGACCTCGATCAGGTAGTCCGTGCCCTGCGCGACCGAGAGCACCCTGAACGCCTGGTCGCCGCGGGTCAGGCGGCGCTCATAGACACCGGAGCGCTCGACCTCGACGTCGACCGCCTGCCCGTCGAGCTCCACCCGGTAGCAGTGGGGGCGGGTGCAGGCCACCCGCAGCCGATACGACTGGCCCATCGCGCGGAGGTCGGTCTGGTGCCACACCTCGTGGCCCGCTTCCGGGCGCCCGCGTTCGGCGGAGAGGAACAATCGGGCCTGCTGGCGGAACACGTGGGCGTCGTGGGCCTCGACCGCGGCGGCGAGCAACGCGACGTCCAGCCGCCGGGGCGGGGTGTAGCCCTCGGCCATCATGGTGTCCAGCCAGGAGGTGTCGACCTGACCGGCGACGAACTCCGGCCGGTCGATCAGGTCGAGCAGGAACGCCTTGTTGGTCGTGCCTCCTTCGATGACCACCGCGGTCTGGCGCACCCCTCGGGCCAGCCGCGCGCGAGCTTCGGCCCGGGTCTGTCCCCAGGCGATCACCTTGGCGATCATCGAGTCGAACTGCGGCGGGATGACGTCGCCGGTCGCGACCCCGGTGTCAACGCGGATGCCCGGGCCGGTCGGCAGCACGAGGTGCTGGATGCGGCCGGGCGCGGGCGCGAAACCGTGCTCCGGGTCCTCCGCCGCAAGGCGCGCCTCGATGGCGTGGCCGTGCTCGGGCGGGGACCCGCCGGACGAGCCGTCCCCGTCGGATGAGCCCGCCGCCCCAGTGAGGTCGGCGAGTGCGCCGCCCATCGCGACGTGCAGCTGGAGCTTGACGATGTCGACGCCGGTGGTCGCCTCGGTCACCGGGTGCTCGACCTGCAGCCGGGTGTTGACCTCCATGAACGACAGCAGCTTCTGGTCGGGCTCGTAGAGGAACTCCACGGTGCCCGCGTTGACGTAGCCCGCCGCCCGCGCGAGGTCGGCGGCCGCCGTGCGCAGCTGCGCGTCCTGCTCGGCGTCCAGGGCGCTCGACGCCGACTCCTCGATCACCTTCTGGTTGCGGCGCTGGACGCTGCAGTCGCGCACCCCGAGGGTCCACACGCCACCCTCGGCGTCCGCAACGACCTGGACCTCCACGTGCCGCCCGCCCGAAACCGCGCCCTCGAGGAACACCGTGGCGTCGCCCGCGGTCCGCGCGGCCTCGGCCCTCGCCCGCGTGACGGCCTCCTCGAGGTACTCGGGCCCGGACACGAACCGGATCCCGCGCCCGCCCCCGCCCGCGGTCGCCTTCACCATCAGCGGATAGCCGATCTTCTCGGCCGCCGCGTGCGCGGCCTCGCCGTCGGCGACCGGGCCCCCGCTCCACGGGGACATCGGCACGCCGACCTGGTCGGCGAGCCGCTTGGACTCGATCTTGTCGCCGAGGCGCCGCATCACCGCTGAGGACGGGCCGACGAAGACGATGCCGAGCCGCTCGCAGAGCTCGGCGAACTCGGCGCGCTCGGAGACGAAGCCCCACCCGGGCCACACCGCCTCCGCGCGGCACCCGCGCAGCGCCTGCTCGAGCTCGGCGAGATCGAGGTACGGGGACGACCCGAACGCGCCCTCCTCGGGGTCGGCCGGCCCGATCAGCACCGCCTCGTCGGACTCGCGCACGAACATCGCGTGGCCGTCCGCGGCGGTGTGCACGGCGATGGTGCGGACCGGTGGCCGCCCCGAGCCGATGGCCTCGGCGTTCCACTCACGGACAGCGTTGATCAACCGCATCGCCGGCTCGCCGCGGTTGACGATGGCCAGGCGTCGGAAGGGGCGGGGCACCTCGGGGCTCATCGGGTGGTCCATCCGTTCCGGCTCGCCCGCTCGGTCACTCACCGAAGGCGACGCGGACGTCGTCGGTGCTCGTCGGCCGTGCTGGGGTGCTGGGCCCGCCGACGGCACCATCTGGGACGGCGTCGGTCACCGCCTCGTCGGCCACGATGGCCGGGTCGATGCGCATCACCGCATACCCTCCGACGGCGCCGGCTCCGAAAGCCGGGGTGAAGACCCGGGTGGGCCGGGTGATGACGCCGTCGCGCACCGCGTCGTGGACCGCGATCGGGATGCTCGCGGCTGAGACGTTGCCCATGGACTCGATGTTGAAGTACAGCTGTTCGGCCGCCAACCCGGCCTTGGTCGCGAGGTCGAGGATCATGGTCTTGTTGGCCTGGTGCGGCACGATGAGCTCGATGCTCTCCAACAGGCTGCGCGCGGGGTCGTCCGGGTCGGTCTGGTCGCCGACCTCGGCGATCATCTGGGCGAGGTAGCGTTGGACGAGGGACTTGACCTCGGGGCCGAACACGGTGAGGTCGTTGTCGAACTCCGGGTTCGGCCAGATGATCGAGTTGACCTCGCTGGACGGTCCGCTCGCGTAGGTCTGCACGACCTCGACGTCGCCGGCCGTGCCGTGAGCGGCCGGGGCCACGAGCATGGCCGCGGCCCCGTCGCCGAACATCATCCGTGACGTGCGGGCGCTGCCGATCTTGTCGGAGAACTTTTCCACGCAGACCAGCAGGACCGGCCGTTGGACCTCTTGGAGCTGCCGGGTGGCTTCAGCCAGTCCGTAGGGCAGGCCGGCGCAGGCGGCGACCAGATCGACCGAGGCGTGGGTCTGGGCCAGCCCCAGCTCTCCGGAGAGCCAGCAGGCCATCGAGGGGACCTGCCGGTTGCTGCTGCAGGTGCTGACCAGCACGGCCCCGATCTCGGCCGGGCCGCGACCTGACTTGGCCAGAGCGGCCCGCGCGGCGTCCAGCGCCAGCTCCTGGGGCTCGCGGCTGGTGTAGTGCCGTTGCTCGATGCCGGTCTTGGTTCCGATTTCGTCCGCGCTCATCGGCGACCACGAGAAGCTGGTGTTGCGGATGACGTCGATGTTGCTGCAGACGTGCTCGCCGCGCACGACCGCCAGCGCCTCGAACCGCGGCTGCAGCGCGAACTCCTCCCGCACCCGCAGCGGCGGGTACGGGGCGGCCGGTGCCACCGCCTCGACCGGCTCGCGGGGCGCCGACACGGTGCCCCTCCGGTCTACCGCGCGGCCCCCGGCCGTGCTCTCCTGGCCGTTGCGGGCATGTCTGACCCGCTCGATGAAGGCCATCACCTCGGGGTTGCGGGGGTGGAACGCGACCACGAAGTCGTCCGGGCCGATATCCCCGGCCCGGCGCAGCTCGGTGCGAGAGCGGTCCCACGGGTACTGGTTATGCAGGACCATCGCCCAGCGCACCAGGGCCTCGAGCTCGGGGACCGTCTCGTCGGCGTCGAGGATGGCCTCGACGCCGAACGTGGGGTAGTCCGGATCGTGGTCGGGCGTGACGAAGGTCAGCGCGTCGGGCTGGTCGAGGAACTCGGCGACCGTCGGTTTGATCGCCGGCAACTCGGTGGCGTGGTGCAGCTTGTGGCGGAACACGTCGAACAACAGGTCGAAGACCTCGTCCTCGACGTCGGCGTCCCAGGTCGCTGGCAGCTCGGCGTAGGCGCGCTCGACCGCGGCCACCTTGCGCTTGCCGTCCTCCCAGGGAGTCAGCACCGGCAGGAACACGTCGGTGCGGCGCTTGGCCACGTCGCGCCAGCGGGTGGGCCGCTTCTCGTACATGGTCATCGAGAACCGGTTCACCCAGAACAGATCCTGGCCCAGATCGCGCAGCAGCTCGAAGCGTCCCGGGTAGGCCCCGGACTCGATACGATCGAGAATCTCCGATCCGGTGGGCGCCTTCGCCTCGAAATCCCGACCGATCACCGCGGTGAACTGCTCGAGGGTATGCAGGACGGAGAAGTCCAGCTGCCCGAGGAAGTTCGCCGGGAACACCAGACGACCATGCCGATTGAGCACGAACGGCTTCACACGTCACCTCTTTCGACCTCGTTGCACACTAAGGAGCTCATCACCGCGGTCACATGTGGTGGATGCCGCCGTTGACGGAGTAGACCTGCCCGGTGATGTAGGAGGAGTCGGGGTCGGCGAGGAACTCCACGACGCGGGCGACCTCGTCGGGCTGGCCGAGGCGCTTGAGCGGGATGCCGCTCAGGATGTTGTCGAGAACCTTCTCCGGGACACCGGCGACCATCTCGGTCTCGATGTAGCCCGGCGACACCGCGTTCGCGGTGATGCCCTTGCTCGCGCCCTCGGTGGACAGGGTCATCGTCAACCCCAGGATCCCGGCCTTCGTCGCGGCGTAATTGGCCTGGCCCCGGCCGCCCATCTGCCCGATCGCCGAGCTCAATGACACGATCCGACCGGTACCGCGTTCGAACATGTGCTGGTAGACCAGCTGCGAGATGTAGAAGGTCCCCGACAGGTTGACCTGGATCACCCGGTCCCACTCGTCGGCCGTCATCTTGTGCACCATCTTGTCCGCGGTGATCCCGGCGTTGTTGACCAGTACGTCGATCCCGCCGTGGTGGGCCAGAACCTCCTCGACCACCCGCTCGCAGTCCCCGCGCGAGCCGATGTTGCCCTGATGGACGGTCATGCCCTCGTGCTGGTCGGCCAGCTGCTTGGCCGTGTCGGCGTCGGAGGAGTAGCCCACCGCCACCTTCATCCCGCGCCCGGCCAGCCGTTCGCTGATCGCCCGCCCGATACCTCGGGCGCCGCCGGTGACCAGAGCGATCTGTCCTGCCATGTTCGCCATCGTGACCTCCGCTTGCGTGGTTTGACGTGCCTGAGAGGGGGTTCTGCCGTTGCAGCGAGGACGCCTCGCTGGTCGGGGCGGCGGTGCTGCGCACCCGGTCGTTCCCGGCCTTCTGCGACCGTCGGCGACCTCGACCCGGCGGGCGGCACCGAGCCCGACGCCGGGGAAGGACGTGGGGCGACACGACGTGCGACGACTGGGCGCGCGCGCGGTCGCCGGGCGTGGCTCGAGCCCCGGGCCGCACGCGGATCAAGGTCGACCCCGGCTCACACGGGCACGGTGCGGGGCGTCGACCTCGGGCGAGTTCGGGCCGACCGGAGGTCGTGGCGGCCTTGGCGTGGCGCCGAGCGCGAGGACGTATCGGATGTGCGCCAGCGAGCCGTAGACGGTTCTCGGTAGCTCGTTGAGGTGGCCCAGGGTGACGTTGTCGGCGCCGGCCAGCTCGGCGGTGGTCACCACCTGCCATTTCCGCGCGGGGTACTCGAGCTCGTCGAGCACCCGGTCGAGCCCATCGTCCGTCGACGGCGCCCCGACCGTGGCGGGGGCAGCGGTGGCCTTGGATGATGGGGGCTGCGCGATCACGAGGGTCACGGGACAACCCTTCGTAGCGTGGCGGTCCCGGCGAGCGGGGTTCGCGGGGCGAGGGTTCGCGGGGCGATGGTGTGCGTGTCGGCGAGGATGGCGCTGCGAAGCCGGTCCTCGAGGCCGATCAGGTTCAGTGTCCGGCGAACGGGACGACTGGTGGCGGTCACGACCAGCATCACCCCGCGGATGCGGGCCCGTTCGGCGGCGACCAGCAGCACCGACACCCCGGTAGCGCCGAAGAAGGTCACCGCATCGAGGTCGCATAGGACCTCCGGGGTCCACGTCGTGATCGCGTGGGCTCGCGCGGTGGCGCTGCCGGGTGGGGGGCGGTCGGCCTCGGCGAGAGCGACCGCCTCGCGCAGCGCGCGGTCCAGAGTCGGTCCGGTGAGCAGGTCGACTTCCCCGACCACACGCACGACGACCAGAGCGTGGGCGGCGTGTCGGGTCGAGACGGTGAACAGGTTCCCGCCCTCGATACGCGCGGGGTCGATGTCGGGGGGGCTGGGACTGGCTGGGTCGGGAGCGTCCGAAGAGGGGCGGGTGCGTCGGTGGCAGCGGCCGAGCATGAGCGTGGTCCTTCTTCCCCAGACCGGGCCCCTCCGCACCCGGGAGTGGGTGCGACACCACCACGCCGGCCGACAGTCGACGCAGCGGGTGGACCTGGGCGACCCGCAAGCGAGCAACACGAGGTGCTCAGCGCCGGGGTCTGAGGAACCGAACAAGACCCGTCCGCGTCCCCGCCGGGGCGGCCTTGCGGACGGAAGTCCCTGTTGAGAGTCCCGCCGACTCGACGTGGCGGCAACCCCTACCGCTGCGTAACCGCCGCGCCGAGCGCCGGCCGGGAGTCCGGGTCCTCGATGCCGGAACTGGCCACAGGCCGTCGCGCCACCCCTGTCCGCAGGCATCCCTGACGATCACGGGGTTCGGGGGCTACCCTTCAGGCAGGCGCCCCGAAGGTGACCGTCGTGTATTCGGCGGTCTGCGGGGCGGCTCCGCCCTGGACCCGGTGGCGCGGTGACCCGAGGTGCGGGCACTGCTCGATCGGTTCGAGGTGCCCCATGACCGCCCGTTCCCCGTCACCACCGCCGGCGCCTTCCCGGTCGGATATGTCGTCGTCGGGGGAGAAGCCGATGTTCGACGGCTGCCGTTCCGAGCCGGAGCAGTGGCTGGTCAGGGTCTTCGTGGTGGTTCCGCTGCTGGCGTTGATCGCCGCGGTGCCGTTGGCGTGGGGGTGGGGGCTGAGCTGGGTCGACGTGGGCCTCGCGGTCGGCTTCTACTTGGTCAGTGGTCTGGGCGTCACCGTCGGATTCCACCGCTACTTCACCCACGGCGCCTTTCGTACCGGCCGGCCGCTGCGGGTGGCCCTGGCCGTGGCCGGCAGTCTTGCTCTGCAGGGGTCGGTGCTGACCTGGGTCGCCGACCACCGCCGCCATCACGCCTACGCCGACCAGGAAGGCGATCCGCACTCACCGTGGCGGTTCGGAACCTCCCGCCGGGCGCTGGCTCATGGCTTCCTGTACGCCCACACCGGGTGGCTGTTCGACCGTGACGCCACCAACGCCGCCCGGTTCGCCCCCGACCTGCTCGCCGACCGCGACATCGCGAGAGTCCACGCCTGGTTCCTGCCCCTGGCGGTCTCCAGCCTCGCCCTCCCGACGCTGCTCGGGGGGCTGCTCACCATGTCTTGGTGGGGCGCGGCGACGGCGCTGTTCTGGGCGGGTCTGGTCCGGGTCGGTCTGCTGCACCACGTGACCTGGTCGATCAACTCGATCTGCCACATGATGGGCGATCGGCCGTTCACCACCCGCGACCACTCGGGCAACGTCTGGCCACTGGCGCTGCTCTCATTCGGGGAGTCCTGGCACAACCTGCACCACGCAGACCCCACCAGCGCCCGCCACGGCGTCCTGCGGGGACAGATCGACGCGACCGCCCGAGTCATCCGGGTGTTCGAGCAACTCGGCTGGGTCCACCACGTCCGCTGGCCCACCGCTGACCGACTCCACCGGATCACCGAACGGTGAAACGGACCATCTCCGGGCCCGTGGGGACCGGTGCAACACACGTCAAGTCGACTCATGGCCTCAGACCCGACGAGGTATCTCCTACCTCGAGAAGAGTCGGCCGGCCGGGTCGCCTCACCACCTGAACAAGGAGTTGCCATGCGCACCGTCGAAACGATCACTCTGGACGACGCCCGGCGCGTTATCGCCGCCGGCGAGAAGGAGGCCGAGAACCAGGGCCAACCGGTGAACATCGCCGTCGTCGACGCCGGGGGCGTCCTCGTCGCCCACATCCGTCAGGACCAAGCCTGGATCGGCAGCGTCGACGTGGCTATCAACAAGGCCTTCAGCGCTCGTGCATTCGACGTCTCCACCCAGGCCCTGGGCGAGAACGCACAGCCCGGAGGGCAGTTCTACGGCATCCAGGACTCCAACGCCGGGCGGATCATGATCTTCGGCGGGGGTGTTCCCCTCATGTCAGGCGATTCCGTGGTCGGCGCGGTCGGCGTGAGCGGCGGCAGCGGCGAGCAGGACCAGGCAGTCGCTGCGGCCGCTGCCAAGGCGTTGTAGACACCCACCACTCTCGGGATCTCACAGCTGGGCGGGACGGTTCGATCCGTACGGGTGATCAAGAGCAGGGGACACGGTGTCGTCTCGACGCCCTCGCAGCGGTCACGAACGCTGGATGGTGCGGCTCCGTCCCCGGAACTCGGCGATGACCTGCCCGTCGACGGGCCGGCGCACCGTGACGTCGTAGACCCCGCTGCGGCCGTGGCAGATGCGTTCGGTCGCGACGGCCTCGAGGACGTCGCCCTCGCGGGCGGACGTCACGAAGACGACGTCGGCCCCGGCCGCCACGGTGACCGGCCCCGGGCTGTTGCAGGCGCACGCGAAGGCGGAGTCGGCCAGCATGAACAGGTAGCCGCCGTGGCACATGCCGTGCCCGTTGACCATGTCCGAGGTGACGGTCATGGTCAGCCGCGAGCAGCCGTCGGCCGCTGAGTGCAGCTCCATGCCGAGCTTGCGGGACGCGGCGTCGTCGTCCCACATGCGACGGACCGATGTGGCGACCTGGTCACCCATCACATGTCCTCCTGGCCGCGCTTCGCCACCAGCGTCAGCACGTCGTAGCGGGCCACCGAGTCCCCGTTCTGGTTGGTGACGTCGGCGTCCCAGCGGACCTCGCCGTAGGCGGCGGTGTCGCGCGGGGTGATTTGCTTCGCGGTCAGCGTGATCGTCAGCGCGTCGCCGAACTTCACCGGGGTGAGGAACCGCAGCGAGTCGACGCCGAAGTTGGCGAGCACCGGGCCGGGCGCGGGGTCGACGAAGAGGCCCGCCGCGAACGACACCACGAGGTAGCCGTGGGCCACGCGCTCCCCGAAGAACGGGTTCGCCGCGGCGGCGGCAGTGTCCATGTGCGCGTAGAACGTGTCGCCGGTGAACTCGGCGAAGTGCTCCACGTCCTCCTGGGACACCGTGCGGGGCCCGCCGACGACGGTGTCGCCGACGCGCAGCTGCTCGAGGTGCTTGCGGAAGGGGTGCTCGTCGGTGGTGGTGCGCGCTGAGCCCGGCACCCAGCGGCCGGTGATCGCGGTCAGCATCTCCGGTGAGCCCTGGACCGCGGTGCGCTGCATGTGGTGCTTCACCCCCCGGATGCCACCCATCTCCTCGCCGCCCCCGGCGCGGCCGGGGCCGCCGTGGACCAGCTGCGGCATGGGCGACCCGTGGCCGGTGGAGGACTTCGCGTCGGTCTGGTCGAGCACCAGCACCCGGCCGTGCCACGGCGCGACCCCGAGGACGACCTCGCGGGCGAAGTCCGCGTCGCCGGTCACGACCGACCCGGCGAGGGACCCTTGCCCGCGCGCGGCCAGGTCGATCACCTCGGCGCTCGACGAGTACCCCACCAGCGTCGACACCGGTCCGAAGGCCTCGACCTCGTGCACCGCGGCGCTGTCCGGCTCGGCGGCCAGCAGCACCGGGGACAGGAACGCACCGCGCTCGGCGTCGGCGTCCACGACGTCCACGTGGTCCGGCGACCCGTACAGCACCCGCCCGCCGTCGATGAGCGACTTCAGCGAGCGCCGGACCTCCTCGCGCTGCTCGAGCCCGGCCAGCGCGCCCATGCGCACGTCGGGGTTCGACGGGTTCCCGACGGTGACCCCCTCGAGTCGCCCGATGACCGCCTCGGCCACCGCGTCGAGGTGCTGTGCCGGGACGAAGGCGCGCCGGATGGCGGTGCACTTCTGCCCGGCCTTCACGGTCATCTCGGTGGTCAGCTGCTTCACGTAGAGATCGAACTCGGGCGTGCCCGGCCCGGCGTCGGGGCCCAGGATCGAGCAGTTCAGCGAGTCGGCCTCGGCCGTGAAGCGCACCGAGCGGGACGTCAGCGTCGGGTGGGTGCGCAGCCGCGCCGCCGTCGACGCCGAGCCCGTGAAGGAGACCAGGTCCTGCTCGGTGAGGTGGTCGAACAGGTCACCAGCCAGGTCGTTGGACACCGACCCGGCGAGGAACTGCACGGAGCCCTCGGGCAGCAGCCCGGACCCGACGACGAGCTCCATGAGCTTCGCGGTCAGGAACGCGGTCGGCGTCGCGGGCTTGACGATGGAGGGCACGCCCGCGAGCAGGGCGGGTGCGAGCTTCTCGAGCGGCCCCCAGACCGGGAAGTTGTAGGCGTTGACCTGCACCGCGACCCCACGGCGCGAGGTGAGCACGTGCTGGCCGAGGAACGAACCGTCCTTCGAGAGCGGCTCCACGTCGCCCTCGACAAGCACGGTCCCGGCCGGGAGCTCGCGCTTGCCCTTCGAGGCGTACGCCTGCAGGACACCGATCCCGCCGTCGACGTCGAACTTCGAGTCGCCGAGCGTGGCTCCGGTCCGCGCGGACACGGAGTAGAGCTCGTCGCGGTGCTCGCGCAGGTGCCCCGCGAGGGCCTTGAGCAGCGAGGCGCGCTGGTGGAACGACAGCTCCCGCAGCGCGGGGCCGCCGATCGTCCGGGCGTACGACGCGGCGCCGGCCAGGTCGAGGCCGGTGGTGGAGAGCCGGCCGACCTCCTCGCCGGTGACGGCGTCGAGCATCGGCCGGCCGTCGCCGGACCCCTCCTGCCAACGGCCCTGCACGTAACTGGGCACCACGGTGGGTCTCCTCCTAGACGTCGTAGTCGATGACGAGCTCGTCGGAGACCGGCACCGACTGGCACGTCAGGACGAAGCCGGCCTCGACCTCCTCGGTCTCGAGGGCGAAGTTGCGCTGCATGCGGACCTCGCCCGCGGTGACCTTCGCCCGGCACGTCCCGCACACCCCGCCCTTGCACGCGAACGGCAGGTCGGAGCGGATCTTCTGCGCGGCGTCGAGGACGAAGGCGTCGCGCGGGATCGTCGCGGTGACCGACCGGCCGTGCAGCACGATCGTCGCCTGGGCGCCGTCGTCGTCCGGGGCGTCCTCGTGACGCATCGGCTGCGGTGGCGGGGTGTCGACGTAGAACAGCTCGGCGTGCACCTTCTCGCGGCCGACGCCCAGCTCGGCCAGGAGGTCCCGGGCGCCGGTGACCATCTCCAACGGCCCGCACAGCCACCAGTGGTCGACCTGCGGGGTCGGCACCAACGACGTCAGGAGCATCGCCAGCTTCTCCCGGTCGAGCCGACCGGCGAAGATCTCGGCCTCCATCGGTTCGCGGGAGAGCACGTGGTCGAGCTGCAGCCGGGCGTGGTACCGGTCCTTGAGGTCGGCGAGCTCCTCGGTGAACATCACCGTGTCGACGCGCCGGTTGCCGTACAGCAGCGTGACGTGGGTGTCGGGGTGCGCGGCGAGGACGGTCGCGGCGATCGAGAGCACCGGGGTGATCCCGGAGCCGGCGGCGATCAGCGTGTGGTGCTCGCCCGGCTGCGGGTCCGGGGTGAAGCGGCCCTCGGGCGGGGCGACCTCCAGCTCGTCGCCGGCCGCGAGCCGGTCGACCAGCCACTCCGAGAACAGCCCGGTCTCCACCCGGCGGACCCCGATCCGGGGCGCGGCCCCCTCGGGCGCGCAGATCGAGTACGAGCGGCGCTCCTCGGCGGCGCCGTCGTCCCCCCCGCCCGTCCGCACCGTGAGGTACTGGCCGGCGCGGAAGGCGAAGACGTCGGCGAGCGCGTCGGGGACGTCGAAGGTGACCGCGACGGCGTCGTCGGTGAGCCGCTCGACCCCCGCGACCCGCAGGCGGTGGAAGCCCGTCGCCACCGTCGTGTCGGCCTGGGTCGTCGGCGCGCTCATCAGATGTCCTTCATGTGCTCGAAGGGCTCGCGGCACTCCCGGCAGCGGCGCAGTGCGGTGCAGGCCGTGGGTCCGAACCGGGAGAGCACCTCGGTGTCGGCGCTCCCGCACCGCGGGCAGGCGACCCGCTGCGGCGGGGGGGCCAGCGTCAGCGCGACCGGCCCGGTCGAGCGCGGCCCTACGTGCGCCGGCGGCGCCACCCCGGCCTCGGCCAGCTTGCGGCGGCCCTCGTCGGTGATGAGGTCGGTGGTCCACGGCGGGGTCAGCGACACCCGCACGTCGACCTCGCCGTACCCCGCCAGCTGCGCGCGCAGGTCGTCGGCCATCGCGTCGAGCGCGGGGCACCCGGCGTAGGTGGGGGTGATGGTGACGACGATCCGGCCGTCGGCGGCCACGACCGAGCGCAGCACGCCGAGGTCGGCGAGGGTCAGCATCGGCATCTCGGGGTCGGTCACCTCGGCGGCGACGGCCCACACGGTCCGGTGATCAGCGGGACGCCATGGTTCGTCGGGCCGGCTCACCGGAGCAATGGCGTCCCGGTGATCGTCGATTGCGGCCATCACCACGTCGCCCCCGGGTGGGCGCGGGCGAGCGACTGCACGAGCGCGAGCACGCGGCCCAGCGCCTCGGTGTGCACCCCGTCGCGGCCGCCACGGCCGCCGACGAGCCCGACCGCCGCCCGCTCGGGGCGGGTCAGCCGCGCCACGGGGAGGACCTGGTCGACGTCGGCGTCCACCGCGGCGCGCAACGACGCCGGGTCGACGGCCACCC
>JAICLN010000135.1 GCA_025925615.1 Actinomycetospora sp.
GATGTTCTCCTCCATCCACATCCGCGCACCGCCGGCGCCGCAGCACAGCGCCCGGTCCGCGTGACGTGGCATCTCCTTGAGCACCGCTCCCGCGGCCTCCACCAGCTCGCGCGGCGGGGTGTAGACCTCGTTGTGGCGGCCCAGGTAGCACGGGTCGTGGTACGTGACCGTCTTCGGCCCGGACCCGCCGTGCCCGTTCGAGGACCCCTCCTTCTCCGCCAGCGCGACGGCGGCCGGCGCGGCCTGGTCGTCCGGGTGCCCGTGCGACGAGTGCCCGTTCGCGGTGACGAGCGCGCGCTCGGTGCCGTCGTTCTGCGGCCCGTGGTACTGCAGATTCGTGGCCGGGCGGATGTCCAGCTTCGCCGCGGGCACCGGGGAGGACTCGGGCGCGACCGGCACCAGCTTCTTCTCGCGGACCAGCTGGTTGAGCAGCTGGGTGTGGTGGACGACCTCGTAGTGGCCCTCGAGCTGCGGGTACTCCCGGCCGAGCGTGTTCATGCAGTGCGGGCAGGTCGTGACGATCTTGCGCGTGCCCGGCTCCCGGCCCTCGAAGACCGAGTCCAGCATCTCCTTGGTCTGCATGGCCATCATCTGGAAGAGGAACTCGTTGCCCGAGCGCCGCGCCGGGTCACCGGTGCAGCTCTCCTCCTTGCCGAGCACGACGTAGTCGACGCCGGCGATGTGCAACAGCTCGGCCGTCGCGCGCACCGTCTTCTTGGCGTTGTCGTCGAACGCGCCGGCGCAGCCGATGAAGAAGAGGTACTCGGTCTCGGGCCGCAGCTCGCCGTCGAACTCCGGCACCTCGAAGGGCAGGTCCTTCGCCCAGTCCATGCGTGAGGAGTTGTTCTGGCCCCAGGGGTTGCCCTTGTTCTCCAGGTTGCGGAAGAGCACGCCGAGCTCGCCGGGGAACTCCGACTCGATCATGACCTGGTTGCGGCGCATGTCGACGATGTGGTCGACGTGCTCGATGTCGACCGGGCACTGCTCGACGCAGGCGCCGCAGGTGGTGCAGGACCAGAGGACCTCGGGGTCGATGACGCCGAGCTGCTGGGCGGTCCCGACGAGCGGACGCGCGGCCTGGATGTCGTCGGTGCCGGTGTGGCGCTCGTAGCCGGACTCCGGCACGCCGTGACCGCCGTGCTCGTTGCCGCCCGCCCCGTCGAGGTCCACCGAGCCCTCGTCGGGCCCAGATCCGGCAGACACTGTCTTGCCGCCGATCATGTACGGCGCCTTCGCGAGCATGTGGTCGCGCAGGTCCATGATCAGCAGCTTCGGCGACAGCGGCTTGCCGGTGTTCCACGCGGGGCACTGCGACTGGCAGCGGCCGCACTCGGTGCACGTCTCGAAGTCGAGCATGCCCTTCCACGTGAAGTCCTCGATCTTGCCGCGACCGAACGAGGCCTCCTCGGGCGGATCCTCGAAGTCGATCGGCTTGCCCTCGTGCTCGAGGGGCTGCAGCGGGCCGAGCGCCTTGGGCAGGCGCTTGGCGGCGACGTTGATCGGCGCGATGAAGATGTGCAGGTGCTTGGAGTAGAGCACCTGGACCAGGAAGACCAGCGCGACGCCGATGTGGAGCAGCACCATGATCGTCTCGAGGACGAACAGCGTCGACGGGGAGAGCCCCGTGAACAGCTGCCCGACGGCGATCGAGACCCACGCGCCCGAGGTGTAGGGCAGGTTGCCCGCGGCGGACTCGATGCCACGGAAGACGAACAGCGTCCAGACCACGTTGAAGATCAGGAACAGGACGATCCACGCGCCGCTGTTGTGCGAGCCGTAGAACCGCGACGAGCGCTCCTTGCGCTCCGGGTCCTGGCGCACGCGCATGACCGCGAACGTGATGATCGAGATCAGGACCATCACGGCGATGAAGTCCTGCAGGAAGCCCAGGATCGGCGAGTGCCCGATGCCGGGGATGGCGAAGTCGTCGACGAACAGGGCGCCGTAGGCCTCGATGTAGACCGTCAGCAGGATGATGAAGCCCCACATCGTGAAGAGGTGGGCGAGGCCGGGGACCGACCAGCGCAGCAGTTTGCGCTGCCCGAAGACCTCGACGAACTGCGTACGCACGCGGCCCCCGAGGCCGTCGGCGCGCTTGGCGTCGGGCTGACCCGAGCGGATGAGCGTGAAGAGCCACCACGCCCGCCGGGCGGCGACGACCCCCACGGCCACCGTGAGCGCGAGGCCCAGGATCAATCGGACGAGCACTGTTCGACCTCCCAGCGGACCCTGCCGGGTGGCACGGGTCGACGACCGTCGTTCGGCGCACTGTAACGGCTGGTCGGAACGGCGTCCCGGCGAGCGGGGTGAGGCGCTACTCACCGGTAACCCAAGGTCTGCGCGATCGGCGGCGCTCGACACCCCGTAGCCGTGGGCTGTCACTCTGTGGTGACCGGATCGCGCGCCCGGGGCCGTGCCGTGGCGCGCGTCCCCCCATTGCCCCGGCATCCGGGCCACCATGAGTCGCGGTCGTCGGGGTCCGCCGCGGACCTCGGGGCGCACGGTCACCGACCGTGGGTCGACCGGTCGCACCGCGCGACGGCGGGGGGTGGTCAGGCCCGGCGACCGACGTGTTTACTCGACCGGTCGAGACCGGCCGAGGACAGTGCCATCGAACGTCCGGAGAGGACCCCCGCCATGACCGTCACGACCCTCGGTGCACAGGTGGTCGGCGCTGGTGTCCCGATCACCGATCTGCCCGCGTACGGGTCGGCCGTCGTGGCGCAGGGCCTCGGGACCAACGGCCTGCAGGGCTGGATCCGCGACAACATCGTCCCGCTGATCCTGCTCGGGATCGCCGTCATCATGCTCTGGATCGGTGGCCGCGGTGACAACGCGGGCGTCGCCCGTCGCGGGGTCGGGCTCCTGGTCGGGCTCGTCGCCCTGGGCATCGCCGTCTCGGGCCAGGGTCCGGCGGTCGGTCAGTTCCTGGCCCAGTTGATCACGGGGTGACGCGGTGCAGATCCGCACCGACGACGACGTGTACCGGGTCGACGCCGTCTGGCTCGGCCCGCCCCGGGCGACCTTCCCCTGGCGCGCCCGCTACTCCAGCTACGGCGTCGGCCTCATCGTCATGATCGCCGTGATGTTCTTCCAGCGTCGCCTCGGCATCCCGATCGGCTTCTTCTCGGTGGCCTGGGCGCTGCTCATCACGGTCGTCGTGGTCCGGTTCGTCGCCAAGCGGATCGACGAGGACCGCCCGCTGCTCGAGTGGCTCACCCTCTTCGTCCACGAACTGCGGGGGCCGCGCCGTCGCCTCCGGGGCGAGGGCAGCACCGTCGGGACGGGTCACGTGCAGATCGAGGCGGCGCGGCCCCGGCGGGCGCTCCCCGCCGGCCGGACGGACCCGCACGGCGCGCTGGCCGTGCCCGAACCGACCCGGCGGCGAGCCCGACCGCCCCGTACGGACGAGCCCGTCGCCCGCCGCCCCCGTCGGAAGCCCGGCCGCTCCTGGACCACCCGCGGTGACCACCCCGCCCCCGCGGCACCCCCGCGCGCCGCACCCGACACCCACGACGCCGTCCCCGACGACGAGGACGGCGTCCTGCACGTGACGGCACGGCGTGCCGACCGGCCGGCGCGCGTCCGCCCCCCACGCTCCCGACCGGCGAGCGCTCCCCGGCGCTACGGTCCGAGCGCGACCGACGCAGCCGGCGCCGCCCGTCCCCGCACACCCCGTCCCGGCGAGGAGGGCGACGGTGCTCCGCCGGCGCGGCCCTGAGGCCGGCCGGAGAGGCTCGCCGTGGCCGCAGGCCCGCGAGCCGGAGCCGGACGCGCCCGCGGGCTGGGGCTCGTTCCCGGGGTGGTCGGCCTCGGCGCCGGCCGACCTCGTCCCGGTCCACCGGCCGCCCGAGCCCGAGGACGACCCGGGCGCGGACGACGACCTGCTGGGCTTCGCCGACGCCGGCGAGGACCCCGCGGTGCCCGACGACGACGGCGGGCGCGACGAGGCGGCCCGTCCCGGAGGGCTGCGCACCGGTCCGCCGCGGCGACGGCGGGGCCGCACCCTCGCGGGCGCCTCGGCCGCCCCCTCCTACCGCTCGGCCATCGCGCTGCGCTCGATCGACGGGAACATCGCCCGCACCGGCTCGACGGTCACCGCCTGGTACCGCCTCGCCCCGCAGGCCTGGAGCTTCCGGTCGGACTCCCAGCGCGAGGCGCTCATCCGTCGCATCGCCAACCAGCTCGGCGAGCTGCAGGGCCGCTGGTGCCACCTCCGGGTGACGACCCGGCCCTTCCCGGTCGCGCGCTGGGCGGAGGCGTTCGACCGCAACGCCCCGGGACGCCTGCCCGACGTCGGGGGTGCGCTCGGGTGGGAGGACTTCCTCACCGGCGAGCAGCACCACCTCATGGGCCTGTCGATGGCCGACAAGGAGGTGTTCCTCGGCGTCGAGGTCTCCGGGCGCTCCGTCGTGGACCGCTGGCTCGAGTCGGCCTCCCCGCTGCTGCACCGCATCGTGCCCTCGGCCGCGAACGCCGAGCTCACCGCGCTCGAGACCGAGATCGCGCACGTCGACGCCCTGGTCGCCGGCCCCGGGCTCGACGGCGCGCCGTGCACCGCCGAGGACATGGCCTGGCTCATGCACCGCTCCTGCGCGCTCGGCCTGCCCGCGCCGCGCTCGGTGCACGCCGAGGCCGACGTCGCCTGGGAGAACGAGGACCTCGCCGCGTTCACCGACGGCGTCGCGATGTACCAGGAGCCCTACGCGCCCACGGTCACCGTCCAGGGCCGGCACGGGCTGCAGCCGGTCTCGCGGCACGTCGCGGTGCTCTCGGTCGGGCTGATGGACTCGCTGCGGATCCCCGAGGCCGACGACCCGTGGATGCAGCGCAGCGACCGGCTCCCGTTCCCGGTCGAGTGGTCGGCGCGGATCTACGTGCGCCGCCCCGAGGAGGTCTCGGGCGAGCTGGCGCGCCAGATGGGCAAGGTCCGCAGCCAGATCCGGCACTACACCCACGACCACGACCTCGACCCGCCGATGTCGCTCGAGCGCCAGGCCGACCGGGTGCTCCAGATCGAGGACGAGCTCTCCGGCGGGCTCACCCAGCTCAACACGCGGGTCTACGGCTGGTGGCGGATCGCGGTGTCCGGGCGGGACGAGGCCGAGTCCCTCACCCGCGCGCAGCAGGTGCTCGACCTCTACCGCCCGCGGGTCGCGCTCGAGCACCCCGAGGCGCAGTACGCCTACGCGCGCGAGTTCATCCCCGGCGAGCCGCTCGCCTCCACCGCCTACCGGCGCCGCGGGTCGGTGACGTGGGTGGCCGCTGGCGTGCCGGCCGCGTCGGCGAGCGTCGGCGACCGGCGCGGGGTGCTCCTCGGCGAGACCTGCACCGCGACCCGCCGTCCGGTGGCCTGGGACCCGTGGATGGCCCAGGAGGTGCGGCGGGCGTCGGGCCTGACCGCGGTCGTCGGCGGGCTGGGCTCCGGGAAGTCGTTCCTCACCGGGCTGATGGTCTACAAGACGCTGCGGGCCGGGGCTCGCTGGACGGTGCTCGACCCCTCCGGGCCGCTGGCCGCGCTGACCCGACTGCCCGAGCTCGCCCCGTTCTCCCGCCACATCCACCTGCTCGGCGCCGACCCCGGGATCCTCAACCCCTACCGCGTCGTCGCCGAACCACGTCGGGACCACTTCCTCGACGAGCCCGACCCGGAGAAGGCCTGGCGTCGGGAGCGCTCCCTGGCCGCCGCGACGCGCCGGCGGCTCGTCCTCGACGTCCTCACCGGGCTGCTGCCCTACGACGTGGCGCGCCTGCCCCACACTCGGATCGTCCTGCTCCGGGCGGTCCGTGAGGTCGGCGGCGGCCAGCACCGGGACCCGGGCCAGGTCATCGCCACGCTGCGCAAGCACGCGCGCGAGGGCGAGGAGCACGCCGATGTGGTCGCCGACTTCCTCGAGGAGCGCCGCGAGCTGCCCCAGGCCGCGCTGCTCTTCCCCGAGCAGACCGTCGATCCGGAGGACCCGCGCGGGCCGGACGCGGGGGCGGGCGGGGGGACCGGGGACCCGAGCGTGCTCGACGAGGAGGAGTACCGGCTCACGGTCCTGACGATGCAGGGCATGACCCTGCCGCGGCCGGGCAGCCCGCGCGAGGAGTGGACCGACGGCGAGTCGCTGGCCGTGGAGCTGCTCAACCTGGCGTCCTGGTTGACCCAGCGGACCGTCTACACCGCCGACCGGGACCTCCGGAAGGGCGTCGCGCTCGACGAGACGCACTTCCTCTCGCAGATCCCTACCGGCAAGGTCCTCATCGACCGGCTCGCCCGCGACTCCCGCAAGTTCAACGTCCGCGCGCTGTTCGCCTCCCAGCTCGCCGGGGACCTGCTGCGGGTGCCGGGGTTCGCCTCGCTGGTCGACGCGGTGTTCGTCGGGCGCACCGACGACGCCGAGGCGCAGGCCGAGGCGCTGCGGCTGCTCCGGGTGCCCACCGACGTCGGCTACGAGGAGATGCTGGGGACGCTCTCCCCGCGCCCGACGGCCTCGCGGTCGCTCGGCGACCACGACGACAGCCCGGACGACACCCCGCGGCAGTTCGTCTTCTCCGACGGCCACGGCGGCGTCGAGAAGATCCGCGTCGACCTCGAGGGCCCGCACCTGGCCCACCTGCGCGACGCGCTCGACACCAACCCGGACGCGCGCCGTGCCCACCTGCCCGTGCCGTCGCGGTCCGCCGGCACCGCGCCCCCCGCGCGCGCCCCCGGCGACGAGGACCCGCAGTTCGACCCGCGGGCGAGGACGGGAGCCCGTCCGGCGGACGAGCCCGAGGTCGACGGCGTTCCGGCCGCCCGCGGGGGCGACGGGTGATCGTCGTCGTCGGCATCCTCGCCGCGGCGCTCGTGATCGGC
The DNA here is from genome assembly GCA_025925615.1 of Actinomycetospora sp. Lineage (GTDB taxonomy): Bacteria > Actinomycetota > Actinomycetes > Mycobacteriales > Pseudonocardiaceae > Actinomycetospora. The sequence continues at coordinate 6,842 of JAICLN010000135.1, forward strand.
TGGCGGAAGGGCGCCCGCCGAGGGGCGCCCGCCTCGCGTGGCAGCAACGGCACCTTCCTGGCGTCCAACGCCAGCACGGGGCCGTTCGCTCGCTTCCTCGGGCTCCCCCGCAGGCGACGGGTCCGCGCTCTGCTCGTCGTGGGCTCGCTGGTCGCGGGCCTGGTCCTCGTCGGGGGGTCCGCGTCCGCGCAGGCCTTCGACTGCAAGGCCCCGCCGGACCCGGACCGGCCCGGCACCGGGCTCGTCGGGTCGCTGGATCCCGCCCCGATCGGCGTCGGCACCCCGGGCAGCGTGTACGACCAGGTCGGCTACGCCGGCCAGGTCTGGTGGACCTACGACCTGGGCTGCGGGCCCGGCGGCGCCCGGGATCCCGCGGCGGCGACCGACACGTGGCTGGGCAACCAGGTCTTCGACGTCGCCAAGCTGATCGTCGGCGGCGTCAACTGGGCGCACTACCTGATCGCCCGCGGGTCCAGCCTGCTCACCCCGCTCGACACGGTGATCCAGACCGGGACGCGGGCCATGTACGAGGCCGTGTTCACGACGTGGGTCGGGGTCGCGCTGGCGGCGCTCGCGGCGATCATGCTGGTGCTCGCGATGCGGGGGGACCTCTCGCAGCAGGCTCGCCGGGGGCTGGTCGCGGTGCTCGCGCTGGGGCTCGCCGCGGCGGCCTACGCGGCGCCCATCCAGTGGTCGCGTGCCCTGGACGGGGTGCTCCTCGACGGCGTCACGGCCATGCAGCAGGGTTTCCTGCGCCAGGTCGGCGTCGGGGACCAGAATACCCTCCCGACGGTGCTCACCGACCAGATCGTCTACTCCAACTGGCTGCGCGGCGAGTTCGGCTCCGCCGACGTCCCGCAGGCCCGCGACCTCGGCCGGCCGCTGCTCGAGGCCCAGGCCTTCAGCAAGGTCGAGGTGGCCACCGGTCAGGACGGCCAGGCCCAGACCGACGCCAAGAAGGCGCAGTTCACCGACGTCGCGAACAAGGTCGGCGACCGCTACTCCTACTTCCAGGGCCGCTCGGGCTCGCGGGTCGGCGCCGGGGCACTCGCGCTCGTGCAGGCCCTGTGCATCGCGCTGTTCCAGCTCATGAGCAAGGTGCTCGTGCTGGTGTCGATGCTCATGATCCGGCTGCTCGTGATGGTCGCGCCCGCCCTCGCCGTCGTCGCCCTGCTCAAGCCCGAGGTGCTCCCGGCGATGCTGCGCATCGGAGGCGCGGCGCTGGTGAACACGCTGCTCGTGGGCGCCCTGGCCGGACTGCACTCGTTGCTGGTGATCTCGCTCTTCCGGCCGGGCTCGGGCGTGGACACCTGGCTCGCGCTGCTGGTCACCGGCGTCGTCACGGTCATCCTCTGGGCGGTGTCGCGGCCCTTCCGCCGCCTGACGTCGATGGTGAGCCTCACCCGGGAACAGGTCGGGGGCATCGTCCCGTCCGCGGGGGGCACCGGGGCCTTCGGGCGCGCGGTCGGTCGCCTGCGCGGGTCCGACGACTCGTGGTGGGGCGAGCGGGCCGAGCGGCACCGGGGCGGCACCGCGCTGCGGCCCGAGGAGTCCCTGGACGAGACCGGCCGGGCCCGTCCCGCGCGGACGGTGCGCATCGACTCCGAGGTGGTGCGGGCGTCGTCGGGTCCGGGCACCGGCGTACCCCACCGCGAGATCGACGCGTCCCGCCCCGCGCTGCCCCGGGCGGCGCCCCGCGTCACCGAGGTCGACGGCGCCCCCTCGCAGCGCATCTACCGCCCGGCGTCCCGCCCCGCGGAGGGTCGCGGGCCGGTGGTCGAGGGGCGGGTGCTCGAGAGCCGGGTCGAGCGCACGCCGTCCGAGAAGTCGGTGACTCCGACCACGGGAGCGCCGCGTGCCGATCCGGACTAGGCGCGGGCGCTCGGGAGCCTACCGTGGGCTGTGGGAGTGGCCGCTGCACTCCCCGGTGCGGTTCGTGTTCGTGCTGGTGGTGCTCGCCGCCGTGGTGGCCGGCGTCGCCTACGTCGGGACCTGGGCCTCGTCCGGTCCGGGCCGCAGCGGGTCCGCGCTCGCTCCCGTCCCGGACGTGCCGACGGTGACCGCGGTCCCGAGCGCGCCCGCCGCCCCGCCCCCCGAGCTGACCCCGGCCGCGCTGCCGCTCTCCGCGGCCCCGCAGGCCGCGCTCGGCGTCGCGCAGCGCTGGGCGACGGCGTGGGCCGACCACCCGGCGGGGGTCACCGGGACGCAGTGGAGCGACCGCCTCAACATCCCCGACAGCGGTGAGATCTCGCCCGAGGACACCTCACCCTGCGACCTGTTCGCCGAAGACGACGACGCCGTTGACCCCGCAGACACCGACCCCGCAGACACCGACCCCGCAGACACCGACCCCGCAGACACCGACGCCGCAGACCGGTCCTCCTCGGCGCCCGCCCCGCCGGCGTGGACCCGCGCCGACGTCGAAGGCGGCGAACGGGTCGCGCTCACGGTCACCCTGAACTACGAAACCCTGCGTGGCGCCCTCACCGACGCCGCGTCCACCGACCCCACGCTGGCTGATCTGCGGAACTCCGCCGGCGACGGCTACACCGGCCGGCTCGCGCTGCTCGGTGAGAACACCTGGATCCGCCCCGAAACCGCGCGGCGGCTGGCCTGCGACGCCGAGATCATCCCCGTCGTCCTCGGCGCCCGCGGCGAACCCCTCGACCTCGGCCGCAAGAACCGCGTCGCCACCGCCGCGCTACGCCGCGCAGTGATCCAACGCGACCGGCACTGCGCCCACCCCGGCTGCCGCCGCCGCGCCCGCCGCTGCCAAGTCCACCACATCCGGCACTGGATCGACCTCGGCGAGACCTGCCCCGAGAACTGCCTGCTGTTGTGCGCCTATCACCACACGCTGATCCACCACAGCGGCTGGCAGATCCACATGATCGACGGACTGCCCTGGTTCACCCCACCCGCCCACATCGACCCCCACCGAAGACCACGCCACAACCGACCCTGGCAACC
>JAICLN010000209.1 GCA_025925615.1 Actinomycetospora sp.
CGGGTCCTCGATCTTGATGACCTCCGCGCCCAGGTCGGCGAGGTGCATCGAGCCGAACGGCCCCGCCCCGTACTGCTCGAGCGAGACGATGCGGATGTCCTCGAGGGGCCTCACGTGCGGACCCCCTCGGTCTCGAGCGACAGCGGCGTCGCGGCCTGCGGGAAGAGCGACGCGGCGGCCGCGGAGCCCCGACGGTGCACGTAGAAGGTGCGCTTGAAGGTGAGGACCTCGACGGCGTCCTGGTTGAGGGTGCGGGTGCGGATGGTGACGATGCCGGCGTGCGGCCGGCTGTTCGACGCACGCACCTCGAGCACGAGGCTCTCCGACCAGATCGTGTCCCCGACGAAGACCGGTGCGGTGAGGCGCAGGTCGTCCATGCCCAGGTTCGCGAACGCGTTCTGGGTGGTGTCGGTGACGGACTGGCCCACCGCGATCGCGATCGTCAGTGGCGAGACGACCAACCGGCGCCCGAACTCCGAGGACTCCCCGACCTGGGCGTTGAAGTGCGCCTGGTTGGTGTTCATCGTGAGGAGCGTGAACCAGGTGTTGTCGCTCTCGCTGATCGTGCGCCCCAGCGGATGCTGGTAGACGTCGCCGACCTCGAAGTCCTCGAGGAACCGACCGCGCCACCCGTCCTGCACCGTCATCGTGCTCCTTCCGGTCCGACTCGAGCTGCTTGGGAACGCTAAACGTCTGATGTTTTGGCGACAAGAGCGTCGGCGGAGACTTCCTCCAGCCCCCGGCTGCTCGTGCGCCGCCCCGAAGAACAGGAGCACGAGGCCCAGGAGGTGCGCGGCGGCCGCGAGGTAGACATACACCGCGGTCATGCCGAGCCCCGTGAAGATGGCGGCCACCAGCACCCGCCGAGGACGCCGGCCAGGCACCCCGTGCCGTTGGCGATGCCCGACCCGAGCCCGCGCAGCGCGAGCGGGAAGACCTCGGCGATGTCGGTGTAGAGGACCGCGACGCCGGTCTGCATGAAACATTTCGAGGCGAGGAAGCTCGACACGAGGATCGAGACCGGGTCGCCGACCAGCCCGAAGACGAGCAGCAGGACGGCCACGGCGCACTGCAGCACGAAGGCCCGGCTTCGCGCCTCGCGGTCATGTGCCCGCCTCCCGGGCCGCGCGCCGCACGGCCCCGTCGTGACCGACACCTCGCAGGATCGGTCCGATGTCGTCCCGGTCACAGCGACGATAAACATCAGAGGTTTTGAGCACAAGAGGTACGGTCCTGTCGGGCCCCGTTGACGAGGGGCACACCACGCATCCCGCGGGGCCGCCTAACCTGCCCCGTGTGCTGGTGATCAGCGACGTGGGCGGGCACCTGGACCCGAACTGCTCCGGGACCCTGTGGCCCGGCCGACGAGGGGCACGCCACGCAACCCACGGGGCCGCCTGGCCTGCCCCGTGTGCCCCTGATCAAGGATGTGAAGTGGGGCGGACCCGAGCTGCTCTGGGACCCCCGTGGCCCCGCCGACGAGGGGCACGCCACGCATCCCGGCAGGCCGCCCCGCCTGCCCCATGTGCTGTTGATCAGCGACGTGGACGGGGCGCAAACCGGGCCGTCCCGATCCGCGAGAGCCCGGCCGACGAGGAGCACACCACGCATCCCACGGGACCGCCCGACGTGCCCCGCGTGCTGTTGATCAACGAAGCGGGGACAGCACCCATCCGGCGAAAGCCTGATGTCCGATGTTTTCCCCCGCACGCCCCGGTCGACGACCTCGGACGACAGGTACGCTCGCCGGACCCGGATCCTCCGGGTGCGCGACCCGACCCATCCCGCGGAGCGTGAGCGACCCCATGGCCCCCACCCCGCCCCCGACCACGCCGTCCGGGATCTCGCCGGCCGGCCCCGCCACCGGCTCGTCCGGTCGGGCCACCCGCACGGTCCCCGCAGCCCAGCTGCGTGTCCAGCGGGTGCGCCCCGCCTACCGCCAGGTGGCCGACGAGCTGCGCGCCCAGATCGTCGGGGGCACCCTCGCCGCCGGGGAGCGGCTGCCCAACGAGGCCGACCTGGCCCGGGCGTTCGGGGTCAGCCGCAGCACGGTGCGCGAGGCGTTGCGCGTGCTGGCCAGCCAGCACCTCGTCGAGACCCTCCGCGGGGTGCAGGGCGGGTCGTTCGTCGCGTCGCCGGACCCGGCGCAGGTCGTCGAGGACATGGGCGGGGCGCTCGGCGTCCTCGTCATGACCCCGCAGCTGCGCCTGCACGACCTGCTCGAGGCGCGCCTGCTCCTCGAGCCCTCCGCCGCCCGGCTCGCCGCGCAGCGCGCCGACGCCGAGACCGTCGAGGCCATCCACACCGCGGCCGGGGCGCCCCGCGACCCCCGCGACCCGAGCGGGTTCGTCGGCCACCTCGACTTCCACACGACGGTGCTCATGGCCACCGGCAACCTGATGATCACCATGATGGGCCAGCCCGCGAACGACGTGCTGCGCACGCGCCTGCGCCGGGTCGGGGTCGAGGCCGCGGAGTGGGACCGGGTCGACGAGTGGCACCGCGTGATCGCCGGGCACATCGCGGCCGGTGAGGGCGAGGCGGCCGAGGAAGCCATGCGCGACCACCTCATCGCGCTCCGTCCGCTGTACGAACGGGACGGACTCTGGACCGAGGATCCGCTCGGACGCTGACGATTTCGGTCACTTTGCGTTACCTACTGCTCGGTAACGAGTGAACCTGGCCGCTGCTCCCCCCCGAACGCCGTCCTCGGCTCGAAGATCTCCCGGTGACCGACGCAGAATGCGGACACGACGTCGGGGGACGCCACGGACGGGAGCCACTCGATGAGTGTGGACACCGGCCCGCGACCTGACGCGGGCTCGGCTCGCGCGCACGAGCTGCAGGTCGCGGACACCGACCACGCGCAGCGCGTCGGGGCGGCCGCCTGGGTCGACCGGGAGCTCGCCTTCGGCGCGAAGGTCTTCTACAAGGGCTGGCTCGGCGACGACGCCCGCGTGGAGAAGCACTGGATCGCCGGCCCGGAGGGCACGCGACGCACCCGCGAGGCCCTGCGCTCGGGACAGCTCGAGTTCCTCGACTTCCCGACACTGATCGAGCGCTGCGCCGCCGGCGGCGACGGACTCACGGCCGGGCTGCACCGCCTCCAGGCCGACGAACTGCACCGGGCGCTGGCCGAGGGCTGGCCCTCGGTGGCCATGACCCAGGAGAGCTCGCGCCGGGAGCTCGTCGACGACGCCGAGGTGGCGGAGTTCGCCCGCCAGGAGGGCGGGTACGACAGCCTGGTGGCCGAGGCGCCGGTCCGTGTGCTGTGCCAGCTGAACACCTCGGTGGAGAACGAGGTGCACGTCTTCGAGTCGCTCGGGGTGCACCACCGCCGCATCGTCGACGTCGGGTGGGACGCGGCTCTCGACGACGGGCTCTGGCGCCTGCGCGGGGACCTCGACGCCCACGTCGCCCGGCGCTTCGGTGGCGCGCTCGCCGGCGCCCTGCGCGAGAAGGCGACCGGGGGCGACCTGCACATCGACCTCGCCGCGGTGGGCTTCGTCGACGTCGCGTGCGCGCAGTTGCTGGTGCACGCCGCGCGGGCCGAGCCCGAGGGCCGCCGCATCGTGCTGCACGACCCGCCGCGCCTGCTCAGCCGCCTGCTCGACGTCCTGCAGCGGCCGGCCTCGATCGTGGTCGTGGACGGGGAACGGCCGTGACCACCGGGGCGGACGCCACGCTCGACGGGCTGCTCCACGCCGCCGTGCTCTGCGGCGACCCGGACGAGCTGGCCCGGCGGATCGCCCCCGAGGTGCGCACCACGCTCGGCGCCGGCGGCACGGCCGAGATCGTCCTGGACCGCCGCGGGGTGCGGGCCTTCCGCGACCTCATGGGGGACCACGGGCGGCTGCGGTTCCCCTCCCCCGCCACTGCGGCCGCTACGCCGCCCGCGCGCCGGGTCGAGGGGCTCGCCGGCGAACGGGACGCCCGGGGCCTCGTCCTCGGCCGGGTCTGCGCGGACGACCGGAGCCCGGAGGGCGAGCTCGCCGAGAACGCCATCACGCTGCTCCTCGCCGACGAACCGGTCTCCGTCCTCTGTGTCTACGACCCCGCCGACCCGGACGAGCTCGGGCGGGCGCTGCGCACCCACCCGTGGCTGCACTCCCCCGACGGTCCGCGGCGCAACCCCGACTTCCGCCCGCCGGCCGCCTCCTCCCCGGTGCCCGCGGGCCTGTTCGGCTCGTCGGTGACGACCCTCCCGGTGCCCGACGGCTCGGCCCTCTCGACGCTGCGCGGCCGCGTCGCCGCGATCGCGCGGGACCTCGGGCTGGACCCCGAGCGCGCCGAGGCGGTCGTCCTCGCGGCGCACGAGGCGATGCTGCTCGCGTCGGGCGCCGACCTGGTCTCGGACCTGCGGCCCGGGCAGAACGTGCTCGACGTGCGGGTGACCCCCGGCGCCGTCGTCGCCGAGTGCCGCGGGACCCCGCCGTCGGGGACCCCCACCCCCGCCGTCGAGGACCCGCGCTTCGCGCACCTGCGACGGTTCTGCGACCGTGCCACCGCGCACACCGACCAGGACGGGCGCCTGGTGCGGGTGCTCACCGGCACCACCCCCTGACGGGGCCGGGGTCCTCCTCGTGCAGGTCCGCGTGGTCGGCGCCGGGCTCCTGCTGGGCCTCGCCGCCGCCGCGGCGGTGCTCGCCGTCGTGCCGCCGCGGATCAGGCGTGGCTCGTGATCACCTCGATGAGGCCCGCCGGGGCGTCGGCGCGGAAGGCGAGCTCGAGGTTCGCCGCCGACTCCCCCGCCGCCGTCGCCGCGCGCGGGATCATCGCGGCCTCGTGCTCGGCCAGCGCCGCCTCGACCCGGGTCGCGGTCTCGATGCCGTGGGCGACCAGCGCCGCCGCGAGCTCGGCGCCGTCCTGCATCGCGAGGTTCGCGCCCTCGCCCGCGAAGGGTGACATGACGTGGGCGGCGTCCCCGATGAGGGTGACGCCCGGTGAGCGGGGCCACGAGTGGCCGGTCGGGAGCATCGAGATGGGCCGCGGGACGTAGGCGTCGTCGGCCTCGGCCACCAGCGCGACCAGCTCCGGCGCCCAGTCGTCGAACGCGTCGAGGAGCAGGCCCCGCAGGTCGTCGCGCTCCAGCGCCGCCGCCGGGGTCCGCAGCGCGGCGTACACCTCGACCGTTGCGTGGGGCTCACGGTGGGCGAGGATGCCCTTGCCCTCGGACAGCGCCATGAGGCTCCCGCCCCCGACGGCGGCCGCGGCGGCCGGGTGGGCCCGGTCGACGTCGTACAGGCGCGTGGTGACCAGCGCCGTCCCGCTGTAGACCGGCTCCGCGCCGGACACCAGCGGCCGGACCCGCGACCAGGCACCGTCCGCCCCCACCAGCACCGTCGAGACCACGACGGCGCCGTCGGCGAAGGTCAGCTCGTGCCACCCGCCCCGGACCGGGCGGACCCGGACGAGCTTGCGGCCCCACCGCACGGTGCCCGGCGCCAGCGACCCGAGCAGCAATCGGCGCAGGTCCTCCCGCGGGATCTCCGGACGCTCGCCGTCGCCGTCGTCGGACTCCACGAGGTGCTCCCGGCCCTCACGGTCGACGACGCGCAGCGCCTCGCCGCCCGGCAGGACGTGCTCGCGGAAGGCCTCGTAGAGCCCGGCGGCGCGCATCGCGGCCTGGCCGGACTCCTCGTGCAGGTCGAGCATCCCGCCCTGCGCCCGGGCGTCCGGGCCCGCGTCGAGGTCGTACACGGCGACGCCGACGCCGTGGCGCTGCAGGACGCGGGCCAGCGTCAGCCCGCCGAGGCCGGCGCCGATCACGGTGACGGTGGCGCTCACGAGGTCTCCTTCGGGGGGCGGGGGGTGACGGTCGCGCCGGCGAGCAGGACGTCGACGAACCAGCGGCCGCGGTCGGGGCCGGAGCCGGAGAACAGGTCGGCGCCGAGCGCGGCGATGTGGGGGTGGACGGCGGGGTCGGCGCGGGTGACCGCGGCGACGAGGTCGTCGTCCTCGGCGGGGGCGGAGGGGGTCGCGTCGCGGATGCTCTGCTCCGCGGCGCTCGCGGTGGCCACGAGCAACAGGATGTCGACCGCCCACGCGGCCCGGTCCGCCGGGACGCCGCCGGAGGCGAGGAGGGCGAGCAGACCCTCGACGAGCGCGAGGTAGTGCGGCCCGGACAGGTGGGTGACCAGCGCGGCGCGGGCGAGGCCGGGGCGCTCGTAGAGCAGTCCGGTGTACGACTCGAGCACGCGCCATACCCGGTCGCGCCAGTCACCCGTCGTCGTGACCGGGGTGAGGTCGACCTCGGCGAGGAAGACGTCGAGCACCGCCGAGTGCAGCTCGGCGGTGTCGCGGACGTAGACGTAGAGCGAGGCGGGGCCGGTGTCGAGCTCCTGAGCGAGGCGGCGCATGGTGACCTTCTCGGTGCCGTGCGCCCGGACGAGCCCGGCCGCGGCGGCGACGACGGCCTCACGGCTCAGGGCGGGCTTGGCCGGGCGCTCGCGGCGGCTGACGGAAGGAGTGCGGGACACGGCAGGGAGTATGCACGAACGTGTTCGTCGCGAACATGTTCGCTCCGCCACTCGTCCACCAATGGTTGACGAACTTCGATTCGTCAACCCATAGTGGACGCATGAGCGCACCCTCGCCGATCTCGACGCCCCGCCTCGACGACCTCATCACCGCCATCACCACCGTCCACGACGACGCCCTCGACCAGCTCTCGGACGCCGTGCTGGCCGCCGAGCACCTCGGGGAGGTCGCGGACCACCTCATCGGCCACTTCGTCGACCAGGCCCGCCGCTCCGGGGCGTCCTGGACCGACATCGGGAAGAGCATGGGGGTCACCAAGCAGGCCGCCCAGAAGCGGTTCGTCCCGAAGGGGTCCACGCCGGACCTCGACCCCGAGCAGGGCTTCAGCCGCTTCACCCCGCGGGCCCGGAAGGTCGTCGTGGCCTCGCAGTCCGAGGCGCGCGCCGCGGGCAACCTCGAGATCACCCCCGCCCACCTCGCGCTCGGGCTGCTCTCCCAGCCCGAGGCGCTCGCCGTCCGGATGATCACCGCGCAGGGGGTCACGCCGGACACCCTGCGACGACGGGTGGCCGCGACGCTGTCGGCGGCCGCCGAGACCCCGCCCCCCGAGCTCATCCCGTTCGACGGGGCCGCCAAGAAGGTCCTCGAGCTGACGTTCCGCCAGGCGCTGCGGCTCGGCCACAACTACGTCGGGACCGAGCACCTCCTGCTCGCCCTGCTCGACCACGAGGACGGCGACGGCGTGCTCACCGGTCTGGGGCTCGACCGCGGGGCCGCCGAGACGACCCTCGCCGACCTCCTCGCCGAGGTCAGCGGGCAGGAGGCGCCGTCCGAGTGACCCGCGCGAGGGCGTCCCGGACCGCGGCTGTTCCGAGCGGAGGGCCCGTTCGGTCAGCCCGCCGCCCGCTCCTCGTGCGCGCGGCGGAACGTCCGCCGGTACTGCTGCGGGGTGATCCCGACCCGACGGCAGAAGTGCTTGCGCAGCCCCGCCGCCGTCGCGAACCCGCAGCGGGCGGCCACCGACTCCACCGGCAGGTCCGTACCCTCGAGCAGCTCCTGCGCGCGGCGC
>JAICLN010000021.1 GCA_025925615.1 Actinomycetospora sp.
CCAGGCCGAGCTCGACCATGTCGTCGAAGACCCGCTGGTCGGCGGCCGCGGCGCGCAGGCCGGCGTCGAGCACCGGCGTGCTGCGGCTCAGGGTCCCGGCCGCGGCGGTGTGGCGCAGGTGGGGGAAGAGGTGGGCCCGGGCGTCCCGCGCGTAGCGGCGTCCCGCGGTGGCGGGTCGGCCCTCGACCAGCGCCCGGGCGGCGGCCCGCCCGGCGGCGATCCCCGTGGCGACGGCATAGTAGATCCCCTCGCCCGTCATCGGGTTGACGAGACCGGCCGCGTCGCCGACGAGCAGCACCCGGCCGCTCGGCGGCCGCCAGCGCAGGCCCGACAACGGCAGGTGGTGACCCCGCCAGTCCGTGGCGTCGCGGGTGGCGCCGGGCAGCAGGTCCTCGAGGTGGCCGATCAGCTCGGCCTTGCCCGGGGCGGGCCCGCCGCCGAGCACCTCGCCGTACCCGACGTTGGCCAGTCCGTCGCCGCGGTCGAACGACCACGCGTACGACGGCTGGCGCTCCGTGCCGAACACGATCACCTGGGCGTCCGCCCGCTCCGGGGTGACGGGCGCGTACCCGCGCAGCGCCAGCGCGGTGGTCCCCGAGGGTCGTCCGAGCCGACGGCGCACCACCGAGCGGGCTCCGTCCGCGCCGACGACGACGGGTGCGGTGATCCGGCCGTCCAGGGTCACGCCGTCGCCGAGCGCCAGGTCGCGGACCCGGTGGCGCAGCAGCACGGCACCCGCCGCCCGCGCCGCGTCGACCAGGCGGGCGTCGAGGACCCGGCGGGGCACGACGTACGAGGGGCGCGCCATCGTGCGCTCGGCGCCGTGCCCGCCGCGGTCGAGGCGCAGCCGCGCCACCGGCACCCGGTCGTCGAGCAGGCCGGAGACCCCGACCTCGGCGAGCCGGTCGAGCACGTGCGGGGCGACGCCGTCCCCGCAGGCCGTGTCGCGGGGGAAGTCGTCCCGGTCGAGCAGTGCCACGCGCAGTCCCGGTTCGGCGTGCAGCGCGCCGAGCGCGGCCGCCGCACCGGCGGGTCCGGCGCCGACCACGGCGAGGTCGTAAATCTCCATCATGCGGCGGCCACGAGCAGGACGACGTCGAGCACCGCCACCGCCATCGCCGCGCGGAAGGGCCCGTGGCCCCGCCCGACGAGCGCGACCACGGCGAGGACCCCGACCGCTCCCAGCACGGCCCACATCCAGGGCGCCGGACCGCCCGCCGGACCGAGCGCGGCGAGGAGCGAGGCGAGGACGAGCAGCCCGGCGGCCAGCGGTCGCGCCGTCCGCTCCCCGAGCCGGTGCGGCAGCCCGCGGACCCCGGTGTGCAGGTCGTCGGCGAGGTCGGGCAGCGCGTTGAGCAGGTGCGCGCCGACACCGAGGGCCGCGCCGGCGGCGAGCATCCACCACGGCGGCCATGCCGCAATCGGCGCGGCGAGGGTGACGACCGCCGGGAGCGTCCCGAAGGTGACCGCGTAGGGCAGCCAGGACAGCGCCGTGCGCTTGAGCCCGAGGTTGTAGGCCTGGCCGGACGCGATGCCGAGCACGAGGAGCACGAGGCCGCTACGCCAGCCGGCCGCGAACGCCAGCACGACGCACACGAGAGCGGCGACCGCCAGGGCCCGGACGACGGCGCCGGTGCTCACCCGCCCGGTCGCCAGCGGCTTGTCCGCGCGCCCGACGGTCCGGTCGCGCCCGGCGTCGAGGAGGTCGTTGGCCCACCCGATCGTCAGGTGCCCGCTCAACACGGCCAGCGTCACGACGACGGTGGTGGTGGCCGGGAGCCCGGCGGCGACGGCCAGCAGGGCGGCGACCGTCGCGACGACGACCGCGGGAGCCGGGTGGGCGGCCCGGACGAGGTCCGCGGCTCGCGGGACAGCCGGCGCCGGTGTGCTCATGACCCATCCGGTGTCCCCGCCTGGGCGGCGCCTCACACGCGACGCGCGGCGCGGGGCGTGGTGGACGGATCGCGGTCCTGGCACGGTGAGCGCGTGGCCCGGTTGGACGAGGTGGACCTGTCGGCACGGCTGTCCAAGGAGCAGGGGGCCACCCAGCTGGCTGCGGCCCAGCAACGCCTGGTGCACCTGCGGCTGCTGCTGGGCGGACAGATCGGGCCGGGTCGGATCGGCCCCCCGCTGCTCGTCCTGTTCGAGGGCTGGGACGCCTCCGGCAAGGGCGGCGCCATCAAGCGGTTGGTCGGCCCACTCGATCCGCGCCACGTGCGCGTGGTCCAGTTCGCCGCCCCGACCCCCGACGAGCTGCGCCACCACTTCCTGTGGCGGTTCTGGCCGACGCTGCCGGGCTGGGGCGGGATGGCCGTGCTGGACCGGACCTGGTACGGCCGCGTCCTCGTCGAGCGGGTCGAGGGGTTCGCCACCGAGGAGGCGTGGGAGCGCGCCTACTCCGAGATCGTCGACCTGGAGACGACCCTGGCGGCCGAGGGCGCCGTCGTCGTCAAGTTCTTCCTGCACCTGTCCCCGGACGAGCAGCTGGCGCGGTTCCGGTCGCGGGAGAAGGACCCGTACCGGGCCTGGAAGCTCACCGCGGAGGACTGGCGCAACCGCGACCGCCGGCCCGACTACGAGGCCGCCATCGAGGAGATGCTGCGGCGCACCGAGTCGTCGGCCGCCCCGTGGCACGTGGTCGCGGCCGAGGACAAGCGCTGGGCCCGGGTCGACGTCGTGCGCACGGTGTGCACGGCGATCGAGTCCGCGCTGACGGCCCGGGGCATCGACCCCGATCCGCCCGCGCTCTAGCGGGACAGCGGGCGCGTCCGCGACGCAGACGTCAACGGTACGGCGAGCTCTACGCGACCGCCGGACGAAGGGCGGTCCCGGCGGTACTCTCCGACGCCGTGACCTCGTTCTTCGTGCCCGGCGCCGACCCCGACGACGCCGAGGGCCGGTACGTCGAGCTCGCCGGCATGGTCGAGCTCGACGTGCCGCCGCCGGCCGCCCGGGTCCGGTCCCTGCGGTTCACCCAGGACGCCGAGATGTGGAGCGCCACGGTCGGCGAGTACCTGACGGGGCACCTGGCGTCCGGCCGCGGCGGGCGGGTGTCGCGGACCTCCGACCCCCGCTCACCGCACACCCGGCGGGTCTCCGATCCCGCCACCGTCCAGGCGATCTTCGACGCCGGCGAGGTCTACCTGATCCTGACCGACGCGCCCCCGGTCGGGAACGTCGGCGACTCGACCTGGGCGAACCCGGTACGGGTCACGCCGCGCCTCGCCCGGGACGTCCGCCGCTTCGACGAGTGAGGCTCGGCGTCCTCGGCCCGTCGGGCGACAGAAACCCGCGACGTGATCGCGCTGCGGGCGTATACCTGCCCCCGGATGACCTCGGGCGCACCATCACCGGGACCAACTTCGTTCGGCGGGGCGCGGGACCGGTAACTCCGAGGTCCACGACGACGACAGGGTGACGATCCGCGTTGCCCTCCAGCCAGTGGGGGCCCGCGGCGCCGGAGGAGCGGGGACCTGCTCCGCGCACAGTGGGGGGCCGATGGCGATCAGCCTGACCGTCACGTCGACCGGATTGCGCGTCCGGCTCACCAGGGCCGATCCGGTCGCCGCGGGCACCCGCGGGCTGGACGTGCCCTTCGGGCGCATCGTCGGGTCCCGGGTCATGACCCGCCAGGACGCCGTCGCGTCGAGCCCGCACCTCCCCTGTCCCGGACTGTGGTGGCCCGGGCGGCTCCGCACCGGGTCGTGGGGGATCGGCGACCGCCGTCAGCTCTGGGCGGTGCGCCGCGGGTCCGTCGTCGTGGTCGTCTACCTGTCGGGCCGACCGTTCCACCGCTTGGTCGTGGAGGTCGAGGAGCCGACGCGGATGCACCGCCGCATCGAGGCGGCACTGCTGCACAGCAAGACGACGGCCGCCCGGCAGTCGCTGCGCGGCGGCCCACGCGTGACCGACGCGAGGTGCGACGAGGGTTCCTGACGGTCGGCGCCCGATTCCTTCCGCACGTCGCGCGGGTCTACACGTCGGGAGGCGCCGCGCACCGGGCCGGTCGCCGACGACCCGGGAGAGGCAGACCCCTCCATGAGCGTTCCGGCGACCATGCGCGCCCTGCAGCAGGAATCCCACGACGGCCCCCATGACATGCACCTGACCACCGACGCGAGCGTGCCGAGTCCCGGGCCCGGCGAGGTCCTGGTCCGCGTCACCGCGGCGGGCGTCAACTTCGCGGACCTCTCGCAGGCCCGCGGCACGTTCCGCGACGGTCCGCGGCCGCCCTACGTGGCCGGCTTCGAGGCCGCCGGCGAGATCGTCGCGGCGGGGGAGACGGAGACCGGCCCACCGCACGGGACCCACGTCGTCGGCGTGGGGAGCGGCGCGTTCGCCGAGTACGCCGTGCTGCCCGCCGCGGCGGCGATCCCGGTGCCCCCGGGCTGGACGGACCAGCAGGCGCTGGGCCTCGCCGTGAACTGGCCGACCGCGCTGGCCGTGCTCAAGCCGCTGGGCGGTGTCGCCGCCGGGCAGACCGTGCTGGTCGGGGCCGCCGCCGGGGCCACCGGACAGGCCGCGGTCACGCTGGCGAAGCACTACGGCGCGACGGTCATCGCCGCCGCCTCGCCGGGCAAGCACGAGACGGTCCGGGCTCTGGGCGCCGACCACGTCCTGGACTCCCGCGGTGACGGCCTCCTGGACGAGGTTCACCGCCTGACCGGCGGCGCCGGGGTGGACCTGGTGCTGGAGTCGGCCGGTGGAGCCGGGTTCGCGACGAGCCTGGCCACCGCCCGACGGGTCACCGGACGCGTCGTCGTCTACGGCCTCGCGGGTGGGGACGCTTCGGTCAGCGCCTGGGACCTCGTGTACCGCCACCAGGTCCACGTCGTCGGCTTCAACGTCGGCGTCCTGCTCCAGGCCGCACCGCAGGTCTTCGGCGAGGTCATGGGCGAGCTGTTCGCGCTCGTCGCCGCGGGCGTGGTCGGCCCGGGCCGGCCCACGGCGTACGACCTGATCGACGGCCCGAAGGCCCTCATGGACCTGGAGGCCCGGGCCACCACCGGCAAACTGGTCCTGCTGCCCTGACCGATCGCCCGACCAGCCGGAGATGCTGCATGCCGGACGTCCTCGCCGACGCGGGCCGCGACGGGTTCGTCGCCGAGACCGAGCGGTTCCGCCGGGAACTGCTGGCGCACTGCTACCGCATGGTCGGCTCGGCGCACGACGCCGAGGACCTGGTGCAGGAGACCTACCTGCGGGCATGGCGTTCCTATCCGCGCTTCGAGGGCCGGGCGTCGGTCCGGTCGTGGCTCCACACCATCGCCACCAACGTCTGCCTGACGGCGACGACACCGCGCCCGATCCGGGTGCTGCCCTCGGGCCTGGCGGGGCCGGACGACGGGGCCGACCGTGCGCCGGGCCCGCTCGCGCCGGGGGAGGCGTCGTGGCTGGAACCGCTGCCGGACGCCTGGATCACCCCCTCGGCCGAGGACCCGGCCGCCGTGGTCCTCGGGCGCGAGTCGCTGCGGCTGGCACTGATCGCCAGCCTCCAGCACCTGCCCGCCCGCCAGCGCGCGATCTTCCTGCTGCGCGACGTGCGGGCGTTCTCGGCGGCCGAGACCGCCGAGGGCCTCGCCACCACCGTCGCGGCGGTCAAGAGCGGTCTGCAGCGGGCCCGGGCCCGCCTGGGGGAACGGGACGCGGGGCCCGCGGACCTGCTCGAGCCGACCGACGAGCGGGCCCAGGCGCTCCTCGCGGGCTACGTCGCGGCCTTCGAGCGCTCCGACGCGGGCCTGTTGGAACAGGTGCTGCGCGTCGACGCCACGCTGGAGGCGACCCCGTTCGGCGACTGGCAGTCCGGCCGGGCCGCGTGCATCCACGTGCTCGACGCGTACGTGCTGGGCACGCCGGGCGACTGGCGGATGCTCCCGACGACCGCCAACGGCCAGCCGGCCGCGGTCGTCTACCACCGGGACCCGGGCGGCACGCTGCGGGCCGACGGCGTCGTCGTCCTGGCCGCCACCGCCACGGGCGTCGCGCGCGTGGTCAAGTTCCACGATCCCGCGCTGGTCGAGGCGTTCGGGTTCCCGGAGGTGCTCGAGCGCTGAGCGCGGCTCAGTGCAGCGCCGGTGCCTCGTGGCCGTCCGGGGCGTGGGCGCCGAGCTCGGCGTGGGCCCGCGTCGCGGCGTTGCCCCGATCTGCCGCTGTTCAGGCTCCACCACCCGCGCCAGTTCCGACGCCGGCGGGACGTAACAGTCCGTGCCGCCCCGACGACGGCGTGATCACAGAGCGGCTTCAGCTCTGTCTCGGCGAGGACACGGCCCGTGGCGGGTCGGCGTCGGGTGGTGACATCGAGAAGGGCTCGGGCGCTGGTGCGCAGCATGTTCAGGATGGCCGCCGACTGCATCGACGTCTCGACGGAGGTCGTCGGTGCGGTCGGGATCGCGCTCCGGCGGGCCGGGCGACGGGCCCGGGACGCGATGGCGAGGACGTAGGCGGATCCGGCCGTCGGACCCCAGGGACCGGCTGATTCGCCTACGCTTCGGCGCTCGGGAAGATCGCGATCGATGGGGCGGGGAGAAGCCATGGCGGAAGATGACCTGCTCGCTGCCGCAGCCGGAGGGATCGTCGTCGGCATGGACGACTCTCCCAGCGCCCGGGTGGCGTTGCGCCACGCCCTGCGGGAGGGCGTGCGACGGAACACGCAGGTCCTGGCGCTGGCCGTCTACCACTCGCAGGCCGCATGGGCACCGCAGGTGGCGAAGGTGCTCGACGAGGACCGGATCGTCGGGGAGGTCGGCAAGGCCGTCCAGCAGGTCGTCGACGAGGTCGTCGCCGAGGAGCGCGCGCAGGGGAACGAGGTGCCGCGGGTACGCGCCGGACTGCGGACCGGGGCACCCGCTGACGTGCTCTCCCGCGTGAGCCGCGAGGCGCAGTTGCTGGTCGTGGGGGACCGCGGCCGCGGGCCGCTGGCGAGCCGGCTGATCGGCTCGGTGGTCCTCGGCGTGGTCCTCAACGCCCAGTGCCCGGTGCTGGTCGTCCACCCCACCGACTGATCGGCCGGACGACGGGTCGTCGCGGATCCGACGTCCATGTCCTCGAGTCCGGGTCCGGGTCCGGTCCGGCGCGAGACGTCGACTCGGAGCGGGAATTCGAGTCGGAATGTGCCCCCGGTGGGATTCGAACCCACACTGTACGGAGTTTGAGGCCGCTGACTCTGCCGATTGGTCTACGGGGGCTTGCTACATCCGGACTATCGAACCTCGCAACTGAGTCTAGCCACCCGCCGGGGCCCGACCGCGACCGGGCGTCGTATCCGGGAGGGTGTCGGTGCCTCGTTGCATGCTCCGACTCGTGCACGCTGAGAAGCTCGTCGACGCCGCCCTCGAGCTCGCGGCGGCCGGACTGCAGGCGACGGAGATCAGCCGCAGGCTCGGGGTCCCGAAGAGCACCGTGCAGTACTGGTGTCGTGGGGGTCGCCGCTTCCCGCGGGCCTCGGAGTTGTGCATGCCCTGCCCGCGGTGCCACGAGGCGCCGCTCGCGGAGCCTTCGTACTCGTACCTGCTCGGAACCTATCTCGGGGACGGCCACATCACGACCCCGCGCCCGACCACCGCGGTCCTGGCGATCTACTGCGCCGACGACTGGCCCGGGGTGTCGGCGGAGACCGAGCGGGCGATGCGAGCCGTGATGCCGCACAGCAACGTGTCGCGGGCAGCGCGGACGGGTTGTCACGCATTGCGGAGCTCGTCGCGACACTGGCTCTGTCTGTTCCCACAGCACGGGCCGGGGATGAAGCACGCGCGCTCGATCGTGCTGCAACCGTGGCAGCAGGTCATCGTCGACGATCATCCCGGCCAGCTTCTCCGCGGATTGTTCCAGTCCGACGGGTGCCGCAACGTCAATTGGACGCAGAAAAGGACAGAAGCGGGACTGGTCCGCTACGAGTATCCGAGGTACCTCTTCTCCAACAAGTCCGAGGACATCCGCGCGATCTGCGAGGCCGCCCTTGACAGCCTCGACATCGCCCACCGACCACCCCGCCGCGACCTGGTCTCCGTGGCCCGCCGCGCGTCAGTGGCCCGGCTCGACGAGCTCGTCGGCCCGAAGTACTGAAAGCACCGCGCCGGGTGGCCGAACTGTTAGCTCGTCCACACGGTGGCGCTCGTCGCGGAGGCCGCACCGCCCGGCCCGGTAGGGTCAACTGAATCGAACCGGCCTGGTGCGGGGACCGGCGGCGGCGGACCGGGAGGACGACGCCACGGTGGGGGCCGACCACGGAGTCGCGCACAGGAGGACCGCCATGAGCCAGCAGGCCGAGGACATCGCCACCGCTGTCGACGCGGCCGTCGTCGACGAGCCGGCGCCGCGGGAGCCGCTCCGCGTGCTCGTGGCCGAGGACGAGGCCCTGATCCGGATGGACCTCGTGGAGATGCTCCGCGAGGAGGGCTACGACGTCGTCGGCGAGGCCGGCGACGGTGCCCAGGCCGTCGAGATGGCGCGTGCGCTCGAGCCCGGCCTCGTGATGATGGACATCAAGATGCCGGGCACCGACGGACTCGAGGCCGCCGCCACCATCGCTCAGGAGCGGATCGCCCCCGTCGTCATGCTGACCGCGTTCAGCCAGCGCGAGCTCGTCGAATCCGCCCGTGACGCGGGCGCAATGGCCTACCTGGTCAAGCCGTTCACCAAGACCGACGTCGTGCCGGCGATCGAGGTGGCCGCGAGCCGCTTCGCGGAGATCACCGCTCTCGAGGACGAGGTCGCGGGCCTGACCGACCGCCTCGAGACCCGCAAGGCCGTCGAGCGCGCCAAGGGCCTGCTGATGGCCAAGAAGAAGATGTCGGAGCCCGAGGCCTTCCGCTGGATCCAGCGCACCGCGATGGACCGGCGCACGACGATGAAGGCCGTCGCCGACGCCGTCGTCGAGACTTTCGGGTAGAGCGCGTGAGGAGCCGGCGTCGGTGCCGACCGCCCATGATCACGGGCACACAGGGCATCCCCGAGAGCAGGCAGACCTGCCCCTTGTGCCCCTGATCAACGGGAAGCAGGCCGCCGGCCGGCCCCGGCCACTCATGATCACGAGCACACAGCGCATCCCCGAGAGCAGGCAGACCTGCCCCTTGTGCCCCTGATCAACGAAGAGCCGACCGCCGACCGAGCCGGGCCCGGCCACCCATGATCACGGGTACACCACGCAGCCCCGAGCGCAGCCCGACCTGCCCACTGTGCCCCTGATCAACGAAGAGCCGACCGCCGACCAACCCAGACTCCACCCACCCATGATCACGGGCACACCACGCATCCCCGAGCGCAGCCCGACCTGCCCCACGTGCCCCTGATCACCAAAGGAGCGGCCGGCCGGGCCGGGCACCACGACGGCATCACCCACGTGGCGTTGTCGCTCACCGAGACGACATTGATGACGCTGCGTCATTCCGCTGTGTGAGTGGCTGCGCCCTGACCAGCACCGGGCCTCTCGCCCCGCCGAAGGCTGCCACTCGATCGTGACCTACGGTGGCCGCCGGCGGTGTCGAAGACGGTCCGGAGGTGGCGGTGGGTGGCGCACGGATGACCGGCCGGGCCCGGTGGGGGAGCGGCAGGACCCGCGCCACCGGTCTGCTCACCGCTGCGGTCGTGGCGGCTGCGCTCGCGCTGGCCGGGTGCTCGGGATCGGGCGCCGCGAACGGTGACTGCGACACGTCCGAGGGCACCCTCGCCGTCGGGCTCATCGCTCCGCTGTCCGGTCCGCTCGCGAACATCGGCCTGGGGATGCGCGACTCGGCCGACCTCGCCGTCCGGCAGGCCGACGAGCGCTGCGCGATCCCCGGCTACCGCCTCGAGCTGCAGAGCCGCGACGACAAGGGCGACCCGCCGACGGGTGCCGCGGCCGCCCGCGAGCTCGCCGCGAACCCGGACCTCATCGGCGTCGTCGGCACCTACAACTCCTCGACGGCCCAGACGGTCCAGCCGGTCCTCGGGGACGCGGGCATCGTGCAGGTCTCTCCGGGCAACACGAACGTCTCGCTCACCCGGGGCGCCAACCCCGTCACCGCGCCGCTGCGGCAGTACCAGACCTACTTCCGCGTCGTCGCGACCGACGCGGTGCAGGGCCCGGCCGCGGCCGACCAGCTCGCGGCGCAGGGCCGCTCGCGCGTCGCGGTCGTCAGTGACGGCCAGACCTACGGCGAGGGCATCGCGGACGAGTTCGTGAAGCAGCTCGGGACGCGCGGCGGGGACGTCGTCATGCGGATGACGCTGCCGGCCGGCTCACCGCCCGACGCGGCGGTCGCCGCCATCAACCGCGCGCGCCCGCAGGCGGTCTTCTACGGCGGCGAGTACCCCGACGCCGGGCCGCTCTCGCGGGCGCTGACGGGCCTCGGCGTCCCGCTCGTGGGCGGCGACGGCATCGTCGATCCCGACTACGCCGCGGCCGGCGGGCGCGACGGTGACCTCGCGACCTCGGTGGGCCCGCCCACGGAGACGCTCCCGGGCGCGAAGGCCTTCCTCGACGCCTACCGGGCCGCGGGCTACCGCGAGTCCTACGGGCAGTACGGGGCGTTCAGCTTCGACGCCGCCAACGTCGTCATCGGGTCCGTCGGGGGCGTGGTGGCCAACCGCGGTGGCGGAGCGTGGTCGCCGCAGCTGCGACCGGCCGTCGACCAAGCGGTCCAGGCGTACGACGCGGACGGCGTCACGGGGCCCATCTCGTTCGACCGTTTCGGGGATGTCGGAACAGACGCGGTGACGATGTATCGCCTGCTCGGGGGCCGATGGATCCCCGCCCGCGCGCAGCCCTGAGCCCCCGGCGGCCCGTGACTCGATCTTGAGCCGACCCCGACGCGGGGTCGCGGGCCGGACCACTGGACTGCACCTGTTCCTCACACGGATTTGGGTCTATGTTTCCCACCCGACCGGACGAGTTTGGAACTTGGCCGGTCGCTCTGCGAGTACACGCACAGGTGGAGGTTGATCCAGTGGTCCGACGTCGGTTCGCCGCCGCGGGCGCCCTGGTCGCGGCAGCGGCCCTGGTGCTCTCCGGTTGCGCCAACCAGGGCGGGGGTGGCGCGGCGCAGACCAGCCAGGCCCCCGCCCCCGCCCAGCCCAACAACGCCGCGCTCCCTGCGGGCAACGGTCAGGGCAAGTGCGCGCCCGGCACCTCGATCGCCTACGTCGGCACCCTCGCCGGCCAGAACGCCGCCCTCGGGCAGGCGATCGCCAACGCGACCGAGCTGGCCGTCAACCAGCACAACCAGGCGAACCCGGGCTGCCAGGTCACGCTCGTCAAGTCCGACTCGGGCGGCACGCCCGACACCGCCGTCGGCCCGACGCAGGCGGTCATCAACAACCCGGCCGTGCTCGGCATCGTCGGCCTCCCGTTCTCCGGCGAGTCGAAGGCCGTCGGCCCGGCGCTCAACGCCGCGGGCCTGGTCAACATCACGCCGTCGGCCACCAACCCCGGCCTGACCAAGAACGGCTGGACGAACTTCTTCCGCGGTCTGGGCAATGACGCGGTGCAGGGTCCGGCCGCGGCCAAGTGGCTCAAGACGAAGTTCAACCCGCAGACGGTCTGCGTCATCAAGGACGACTCGGACTACGGCATCGGCCTGGCCACCGCGGTGACCCAGGCGCTCGGCCCGGCAGCGTCCTGCCAGGGCGACGTCAAGACGAACCAGAAGGAGTTCTCCGCGACGGTCGGCCAGGTCCAGCAGGCCAACCCGCAGGTGATCTTCTACGCGGGCTACTACAACGAGGCCTCGCCGCTGATCCAGCAGCTGCGTGACGCCGGCGTGCAGACCCCGTTCGTCGCGCCCGACGGCGTCAAGGACCCGGAGTTCGTCAAGAACGCCGGCGGGGCCGCCAACGGTGCGTACCTCACCTGCCCGTGCGTGCCGCAGGAGGGCTTCACCGCCTTCACGCAGGCCTACCAGCAGGCCTACGGCACCCCGCCGCAGACCTACTCGGCCGAGGCCTACGACGCCGCGACGATCCTGATGAGCGGGATCGACAAGGGCATCAACACCCGGCCGGCGCTGCTGCAGTACGTCAAGACCTACACCGGACAGGGTCTGACGAAGAAGTTCGCGTGGCAGCCCAACGGAGAGCTGACCGACACCCCGGTCTACGTCTACCGCGTGGACGGCAGCAACATCGTCACGGACTCGCCGATCAGCTGACACCCCGCGTCGACGGCTCCGGAGAGGGAGAGCGTCATCCACACCGTCATCGCCGTCACGGACCTGGTCACGCAGTCCGGACCCTGGATCAACTTCGACGTCGGACTGTTCTTCGACCGCTTCTGGGCCAACACGATCAACGGGCTGTCCTACGGGAGCATCTACGCGCTGGTCGCCCTCGGCTACACCCTGGTCTACGGGGTGCTCCAGCTCATCAACTTCGCCCACTCCGAGATCTTCGTGATCGGGGTGTTCGGCGTGTACTTCACCTTCCTGGCCCTCGGGTTCGAGCCGGGCGCCGTCCCGAGCCTCCCGATCGGCGGGATCATCGCCGACCTCGTGCTCGCCGGGGCCGTCGGCATGATCCTCGCGGGGGTCGCCGCGGTCCTGCTTGAACGGGTGGCCTACCGACCGCTGCGACGGCGCAACGCGCCACGCCTCGCGTTCCTCATCACCGCGATCGGGGCGTCCTTCGTCATCCAGCAGCTCTTCCGGATCTTCCGCGGGTCCAACCCCGAGGGCACGATCCGGCTGCTCCCGCCCGAACCCGTGTTCCGGGTCTTCGGCGCACCGGTGACCAACCTGCAGATCATCATCATCGTCGCCTCGATCGCGATGTTCTTCGCCGCGGACAGCTTCGTGAACCGCACCCGGCTCGGCCGCGGGGTGCGCGCCGTCGCGCAGGACCCGGCGACGGCGACGCTGATGGGCGTCAACCGCGAGCGGGTCATCGTGCTCACGTTCCTGCTCGGGGGTCTCCTCGCCGGGGCGGCGGCGCTGTTCTACCTGATGACGATCCCGCAGGGCGCGGTCTTCAACGGCGGCTTCCTGCTCGGGATCAAGGCGTTCGCCGCGGCGGTGCTCGGCGGCATCGGCAACCTGCGCGGCGCCCTGCTCGGCGGCCTGATCCTGGGCATCGCCGAGAACTACGGGCAGTCCCTGTTCGGCGGTGACTGGCGCGACGTCGTCGCGTTCGTGCTGCTCGTCGGCGTCCTCATGTTCCGCCCGACGGGGATCCTGGGCGAGTCGCTGGGGAAGGCGCGGGTATGAGCAGCGCGAGCACCCGGGAACCGACCCGCACCGACCCGCCGTCGGGACCCGGCACGCCGACGGTGCGGGAGCGCTGGGCGGGGGCCTCGCGCTGGTGGAACGCGCGCAGTCGCCCCGAGCAGTGGGGCCTGCTCGTCCCCGTCGTCGTCCTCATCTACTTCCTGCCGGTCATCAACCCGCCGATCATCACCACCGAGCCGGCGACGGACTTCTCCATCGCGCTCTTCAACGCCGCGGTGTTCGCGCTGATCGCGATCGGGCTGAACGTCGTCATCGGGCAGGCGGGCCTGCTCGACCTCGGCTACGTCGGCTTCTTCGCGATCGGGGCCTACACCGCGGCGGTGCTCTCCTCCCCGGACTCCGAGCTCGGCGTGCGCTTCCCCTGGCTCGTGATCGTGCCGATCGCGATGGTCATCACGATGATCTCGGGGGTCATCCTCGGGACCCCGACGCTGCGGCTGCGCGGTGACTACCTCGCCATCGTCACGCTGGGCTTCGGCGAGATCGTGCGGCTGCTGGCCGACAACATCGACCCGCTGCGCGGCAACCGGGGCTTCCAGGACATCGCGCGTCCCGGCGGCAGCTACCCCGACGGCTCGCCGCTGTTCACCCAGACCGACGCGCAGGGCTTCTACTGGCTGGCCGTCACGATCATCATCATCGTGCTGTTCCTCATGGGGAACCTGGAGCGCTCCCGGGTGGGGCGTGCCTGGATCGCGGTGCGCGAGGACGAGGACGCCGCCGAGCTCACCGGCGTCCCGACCTACCGTTTCAAGATCTGGGCGTTCGCGATCGGCGCGGCGGTCGGCGGGCTGTCCGGCACGTTGTTCGCCGCGCAGGTCGGGTTCGTCAACAACCAGCGCTTCGACATCACCACCTCGATCCTCTATCTGGCCGCGGTGGTCCTCGGCGGGCAGGGCAACAAGGTGGGCGTCATCGTCGGGGCCTTCCTCGTCTCCTACATCCCCGACCGGTTCCAGTTCGAGCCCGAGTACCGGTTCCTCGTCTTCGGCCTCGCGCTGATCATCCTGATGATCTTCCGGCCGCAGGGCATCCTCGGGATGCGCCAGCACCTGCTGGCCTACGGTCGGCAGGCGTACCAGAAGCTGTTCGGGGCGGGGACCGGTGTCGCGCCGACGGGGCTCACCGCCTCGTCACGCGGACGCGGGGATCCGCCCGAGGCGACACCGGACGACCACGCCGGCACGTCTCCGAGGGGAGGTGGCGAGTGACGGTCCCGGACGAGGGCCTGCTCGAGGCCCTCGAGCAGATGGACGAGGCCGAGCGCGCCGAGCACGAGGCCGCGGTCGAGGCGACGGTGGCCCCGGAGCGCGAGTTCGCGGCGTCGACGGGGGAGACGCTGCTCGCCGTCGACGGTCTCACCGTCCGTTTCGGCGGGCTCACCGCGCTCGACGACGTCTCCTTCGACGTCCGGCGGGGCGAGATCCTCGGGCTGATCGGGCCGAACGGGGCGGGGAAGACGACCTGCTTCAACGTCGTGACCGGGGTCTACCGGCCGACCGTCGGGGACATCCGGTTGGACGGCGAGTCGCTCACCCAGATGAAGCGCTACCGGATCATCCGGGCCGGCGTGGCACGGACGTTCCAGAACATCCGTCTGTTCGCCGCGATGACCGCGCTGGAGAACGTCGTGGTCGGCGCCGACGCCCGCCACCGGACGTCGGTGCCCGGGGCGCTGCTCCGGCTCCCGCGCCACCGCCGCGAGGAGCGCGAGGCGACCGACAAGGCGATGGCGCTGCTCGAGTTCGTCGGGATCGCCCACCGGGCCGCGGACAAGGCGACCGCGCTGCCCTACGGCGACCAGCGGCGGCTCGAGATCGCCCGCGCGCTCGCGACGGAGCCCAAGCTGCTCTGCCTCGACGAGCCCGCGGCCGGCTTCTCGGCGACGGAGAAGGACGGGCTCTCGGAGCTGATCCTCAAGATTCGCGACGACGGGTACACGGTGGTGCTCGTCGAGCACGACATGCGTGTCGTGCTCGGGGTGACCGACCGCCTCGTCGTGCTGGACTTCGGCCGCAAGATCGCCGACGGCGAGCCGGACGTGGTGCGCCGCGACCCGGCGGTCGTGTCCGCCTACCTCGGAACGGCGGTGGAGGAGTGAGCCTGCTCGAGCTCGCGGACGTCAACGTCGCCTACGGGCGGATCCAGGCGCTGCGTGGCGTCTCGCTCACCGTCGAGGAGGGGCAGATCGTCTCGCTGATCGGCGCCAACGGCGCCGGGAAGACGACGACGATGAAGACCATCTCCGGGCTGCTCGGGCTGCAGTCGGGCCGGATGACCTTCGACGGGGCCGACCTCACGAAGGTCCGGGCCGACCTGCGCGTGCGCCGGGGGATCTGCCAGGTGCCGGAGGGCCGGGGGATCTTCCCGGGCATGACGGTGCTGGAGAACCTGGACATGGGCGGGTTCGTCCGCTCCGACCGTCGCGCGCAGGCGTTCTCCGACGACCTGGAGCGGGCCTTCACCTACTTCCCGCGCCTGGCCGAGCGTCGCACCCAGGTCGGCGGCACCCTCTCCGGCGGGGAGCAGCAGATGCTCGCCATCGGGCGGGCGCTCATGGCCCGACCGCGCCTGCTGCTGCTCGACGAGCCCTCCATGGGCCTCGCGCCGCAGTTCATCGCCCAGATCTTCCGGGTCATCAAGGAGATCAACGCGGAGGGCGTCACGATCCTGCTGGTCGAGCAGAACGCCACCCAGGCGCTCGGGCTCGCGCACCAGGCCTACGTGATGGAGACGGGCGAGGTCACCCGCTCCGGGCGGGGCGCGGAGCTGCTCGCCGACCCCTCGATCCAGGACGCGTACCTCGGGGTGAGCTGACCGGGGCCGGCAGGCTGATCAGGAGCACACTGCGCAGCTCGGCGGGTCCGGTGGGATGCGTGATGTGCCCGTCGAGGGAGGGGTGAGCGAGGTCGGGGTCGGTGCGCGCTGATCAGGAGCACACTGCGCACCTCCGCGGGCTCGTCGGTATGCGTGGTGTGCCCGTCGAGCCGGGTGCCCGGAGTCCGACGTTCGCGTACCTCGATCATCAGCAGACCACCCAGGCCAGCTGGCGCTCGTGCGGGCACGGTGTGCCCCTCGTCGAGGCTCGGCCCAGGCGTCTCACCCCGCCGAAGATCACGAGCACCCGAGGCATCCCCACCGGCCCGCGCGGGCGAGCGGTGTGCCCCTCGGCGGCGGGGTGCCCCTCGCCGTCAGGTCGGCGGGGTGCTCGCCCGGTAGAGACAGGTGAGCTTGGCCGTGCAGACGCGGTGCCCGTCGTCGTCGGAGATGACGATCTCGAAGGTGCCGACGGTGCGGCCCACCGACAGCGGCGTGCACACCGCGGTCACGTGCCCGGACGTGGCCGAGCGGTGGTGGGTGCAGGAGAGCTCGAGGCCCACCGGGCGCCGGTCCTCCTTGCGGTTGAGGTACGCCGCGGTGGAGCCCAGGGTCTCGGCGAGCACCCCGTTCGCGCCGCCGTGCAGGAGGCCGAACGGCTGACGGTTGCCCGCCACGGGCATGGTCGCGACCATCCGCTCCGGCGCCCACTCCGTGATCTCGATGCCCATCCGGGCCGCGAGCTGCTCCTCGGGGTAGGCCACTCGCAGTTCGGGGATCGCCCGCTGCTCCGGCGTCAGTGCGTCAGCCACGGAGATCATGCTAGGGCCGCGCCGCGGGCGGGACCTCCGGGGGACGAGGCGGACGGAGAATGTCGGACCCCCCTGGCAGACTCGGGTCCGTGGTTGCGACGACGACGCCGAGCAAGTCCGCGAGCAGCGCCGGGAAGACCCAGGGCGCGCCCGGCGAGGAGGCCGGCGGTGCGCGCCTGCTGCTGCTCGACGGTCACTCGCTGGCCTACCGCGCCTTCTTCGCCCTGCCGACGGAGAACTTCACGACGACGTCGGGGCAGACCACCAACGCGGTCTACGGCTTCACGTCGATGCTGATCAACCTGCTGCGCGACGAGGCGCCGACGCACCTGTGCGTGGCGTTCGACGTCTCGCGGCAGAGCTTCCGGTCCGAGACCTACGCCGCGTACAAGGCCAACCGGAGTGCCACACCGGACGCGTTCCACGGCCAGATCGCGCTGATCAAGGACATCCTCGCGACGCTGAACATCCCCGTGGTCACGCGGGAGGGGTTCGAGGCGGACGACGTCATCGCCACCCTCACCACGCAGGCCACCGCCGAGGGTATGCAGGTCTCGATCTGCACCGGGGACCGCGACGCGTTCCAGCTCGTCACCGACCAGGTCACGGTGCTCTACCCGCGCAAGGGCGTGTCGGACCTGGCGCGCTACACCCCCGAGGCGGTCGAGGAGCGCTACACCCTCACCCCCGAGCAGTACCCGGACTTCGCGGCGCTGCGGGGCGACCCGAGCGACAACCTCCCGAGCATCCCCGGCGTGGGTGAGAAGACCGCCCAGAAGTGGATCCGCGAGTACGGGTCGCTCGACGCGCTGGTCGAGCGGGTCGACGAGGTCCGCGGCAAGGCCGGGGACGCGCTCCGCGAGCACCTCTCCTCGGTCGTGCTCAACCGCCAGCTCACCGAACTGGTGCGCGACGTCGAGCTGGAGGTGCGGCCCGCCGAGCTCGAGGTCCGTTCCTGGGACCGCGACGCGGTGCACCAGCTGTTCGACGAGCTCGAGTTCCGGGTCCTGCGCGAGCGGCTGTTCTCGACGCTCACCGCCGCCGAGCCCGAGGCCGAGGAGGGATTCGAGCTGCACGGCGTGGTGCTGGAGCCGGGCGCGGTCGGTGACTGGCTCGACGAGCACGCCCGCGACGGCGGCCGGGTGGGGATCTCCTTCCGCGGCACCTGGGGCCAGGGGACCGGTGACCTGCACGGCGTCGCCCTGGCCGCGGCCGACGGGGAGGCGGCGTCGGTGGACGTGCTCGCGCTGAGCCCGGAGGACGAGACGGCGCTCGCCGCCTGGCTCGCCGACCCCGAGCTCCCGAAGGCCGGCCACGAGGTCAAGGGGCCGAGCCACGCCGTGCGGGCGCGGGGGTGGCAGCTCGAGGGCGTCACCAGCGACACCGCGCTCGCGGCCTACCTGGCCCGCCCCGGCGAGCGCAGCTTCGACCTCGCCGACCTCGTGCTGCGCTACCTGCGGCGCGAGCTCCGGGCCGAGGCGGCGGAGGTCGCGGGCGGCGAGCAGCTCACCCTCGACGGCGGCGAGGAGGAGGCCGACGAGACGGCCGCGCAGACCGAGATGCTGCGCGCCCGGGCGGTGGCCGACCTCGCCGACGCCCTCGACGCCGACCTCGCCGAGCGCGGCGGCACCGCCCTGCTCACCGATCTCGAGCTGCCGCTGCTGCGGGTGCTGGCCGACCTCGAGGCCGCGGGCGTGGCCGTGGACATCAGCGCGCTGCACGAGCTGGAGTCCGAGTTCGGCAGCCGCGTGCAGTCGGCCGCGCAGTCCGCGTACGACGTCATCGGCAAGGAGATCAACCTCGGGTCGCCGAAGCAGCTGCAGGTGGTGCTGTTCGACGAGCTGCAGATGCCGAAGACCAAGCGGACCAAGACCGGCTACACCACCGACGCGGACG
This sequence comes from Actinomycetospora sp., assembly GCA_025925615.1. GTDB lineage: Bacteria > Actinomycetota > Actinomycetes > Mycobacteriales > Pseudonocardiaceae > Actinomycetospora. The sequence continues at coordinate 18,719 of JAICLN010000021.1, forward strand.
CCCTGCAGACGCTGAACGAGTCGAACCCCCACCCGTTCCTCGGGCACCTCCTCGAGCACCGCGACGCGACGCGGCTGCGGGTCACGGTGAAGGGGCTGCTGGAGAGCGTCACCGACGACGGTCGCATCCACACGACGTTCAACCAGACGATCGCCCGCACGGGCCGGCTCTCCTCGACCGAGCCGAACCTGCAGAACATCCCGGTGCGCACCGAGGCCGGCCGGCGCATCCGCGACACCTTCGTCGTCGGGGCGGACTCGGCCGACGGCACCTACGCCGAGCTGATGACCGCGGACTACGCCCAGATCGAGATGCGGATCATGGCGCACCTCTCGGTCGACGCCGAGCTGATCGAGTCGTTCAAGTCCGGCGAGGACTTCCACTCGGTCACGGCGGCCAAAGTGTTCGGCGTCGCCGAGAACGAGGTCAGCCCGGCCCAGCGCGCCAAGATCAAGGCGATGAACTACGGCCTGGCCTACGGCCTGTCCGCCTACGGGCTCTCCGCGCAGCTGCGGACCTCCACCGAGGAGGCCAAGGAGCTGATGGAGGACTACTTCGCCCGCTTCGGCGGCGTCCGCGACTACCTGGCGCAGGTGGTCGACCGAGCCCGCAAGGACGGCTACACCAGCTCGATCCTCGGGCGCCGCCGTTACCTGCCCGACCTGACCAGCGACAACCGCCAGCGTCGCGAGATGGCCGAGCGGATGGCGCTCAACGCCCCGATCCAGGGCAGCGCGGCCGACGTCGTCAAGGTCGCCATGCTCGGGGTGCACGCCGCCCTGCGCGAGGAGGGCCTGCGCAGCCGGATGCTGCTGCAGGTGCACGACGAACTGGTCCTCGAGCTCGCGCCGGGGGAGCGGGACCAGGTCACCGAGCTGGTGCGCCGCGAGATGGGGGCGGCGTTCGAGCTCGACGTCCCGCTCGAGGTGTCCGTCGGGTACGGCCCCTCGTGGGACCGGGCGGCACACTAGCGACGCCGGACCGCCTGGTGCCCCGCCTCCGACGGAGTTAGGTTTCGGGCCGGCGTGCAAGGGAGCCCCGGCATGAGCAGTCCCGCAGCGGCATTGAGCTCCGCTCGCTGGCGGCGGCTTCTCCCGCTGGCGTTCATCACCTATTCGTTCGCCTATCTCGACCGGTCGAACTACTCGATCGCCGCGGCCGGCGGCCTCACCGAGAAGCTCAACATCAGCCCCAGCCAGTCGGGGCTGCTCGGTGGGCTCTTCTTCATCGGCTACTTCCTCTTCCAGGTCCCGGCCGGCAGCTACGCGGAACGGCGCAGCGTCAAGTCGCTGATGTTCTGGTCGCTGGTGGCGTGGGGCGTCCTGGCCTCGCTGCAGCGTGGCGACCAGCTTCTGGTTCTTGCTGGTGGTGCGGTTCCTGCTGGGCGTGGTGGAGGCCGTCGTGCTGCCGGCCATGCTGGTGTTCCTGTCGCACTGGTTCACCAGCCGGGAGCGGGGCCGCGCGGACACCGTCCTCATCCTCGGCAACCCCGTCACCCTGCTCTGGATGTCGGTCGCGTCGGGGTACCTGGTCGAGGCGGTCG
>JAICLN010000029.1 GCA_025925615.1 Actinomycetospora sp.
GATCAGGCGCAGAACACCTGCATCTTCTCGACCGAGTTCGCGATGAAGATGATGGGCGACGTCCAGGAATTCTTCGTCGCCGAGGGCGTGCGGAACTTCTACAGCGTCTCGATCAGCGGATACCACATCGCCGAGGCCGGGGCGAACCCCATCTCGCAGCTGGCCTTCACGCTGTCGAACGGGTTCACCTACGTCGAGTCCTACCTCGCGCGCGGGATGGACATCGACGACTTCGCCCCGAACCTGTCGTTCTTCTTCTCCAACGGGATGGACGCCGAGTACTCGGTGATCGGCCGCGTCGCGCGCCGGATCTGGGCGGTCGCGATGCGCGAGCGCTACGGCGCGAACGAGCGCTCGCAGAAGCTGAAGTACCACGTCCAGACGTCGGGGCGGTCCCTGCACGCGCAGGAGATGCAGTTCAACGACATCCGCACGACGCTGCAGGCGCTCTGCGCGCTCTACGACAACGCGAACTCGCTGCACACCAACGCGTACGACGAGGCCGTCACGACGCCGTCGCAGGAATCGGTGCGCCGGGCGCTGGCCATCCAGCTGATCATCAACCGGGAATGGGGCCTGTCGCTCAACGAGAACCCGCTGCAGGGCTCGTTCGTCATCGAGGAGCTCACCGACCTCGTCGAGGAGGCCGTGCTCGCCGAGTTCGACCGCATCGCCGAGCGCGGCGGCGTGCTGGGCGCCATGGAGACGGGCTACCAGCGCGGCAAGATCCAGGACGAGTCGATGCTCTACGAGGGCCGCAAGCACGACGGGACGCTGCCCATCATCGGCGTCAATACGTTCCTGCCGCCGCCCGACGCCGAGGACCCGGAATCACACCAGGAGATCGAGCTCTCCCGCGCCACCGAGGAGGAGAAGTCCTCCCAGCTCGCGCGGCTCGACGACTTCCAGGCGCGGCACGCGAGCGAGTCCGCCGAGGCGATCCGGCGCCTGCAGGACGCCGCGACCGCCGGGGAGAACGTGTTCGCCGAGCTGATGAACGCGGCGCGGGTGTGCTCGCTCGGACAGCTCACCGAGGCGTTCTTCGAGGTGGGTGGGCAGTACCGGCGCTCGATGTAGGTAGGTGGGCGGAGCCCTCGTGAGCACTTTCCGGGGCTATAACCCCGGAAAGTGCTCACGGGCCGGAGGCACCGGTCTCCGTGTGCGGTTCGTCGGGTTCGGGTACTGCCCCGCGCCCCGATCATGCCGGTCGGTGGCCCCACCGCGGACAGCGAGGAGGCCGGGTGCACCACACCGTCGACATGGTCCTGCCCGAGGCGAGCACCGACGAAGCCGTGACGGCGCTGCGGAAGATCGACGGGGTGCTCTCGCTGTCGGTCCAGTACGGCGCCGGTCTCGAGCCGCCCGGAGACGTCGTCACCGTGCACGCCCTCAACCGCTCGATCGACGCCGTGCTCGAGGTGCCGTCGCAGGCCCAGCACCACGGCCCGGTCTCGGTCGCCACGAGCGGGATCGCGAGCCTCGTCGCCACCGCGGCCCAGCAGGCGATCGACGACGACGCCGACGAGTCGCCGTGGGAGGAGTTCGAGCGGGACCTGCGCCACCACGGCCGGCTCTCGGTGAACTACCTCGCCCTCATGGTGCTCGGTGGCGCGATCGGCGTCGCGGGGCTGCTCTCGCCCCCGGTCCCCCAGGCCCTCGCGCTCGCCGCGTCCGCCGTGCTCGCGCCGGCGTTCGAGCCCGTCGCCAAGCTCGGCGTGGCGCTCGTGCGCCGCAGCGGGTACGCGATCCGGCGCGCCCTGGTCTCCGTGGTGGTCGGCTACGTCCTGCTCATCGCCGGCGGGGCGCTCGCGTTCGTCGTGCTGCGCGCCCTCGGACTCGCCTCGACGAAGACACTCGCCAGCAGCGAGGGCATGCACATGATCATCGATCCCACGGCCGCGGACTGGCTGGTCGCCGCGGGCGGCGCGATCGCCGGCCTCGTGATCGTGACCTCCTTCCGCGAGGCGGTGCTGGCCGGTGCCCTCATCGCCCTCGCGCTGGTCCCGGCGGCCGGGGTGGCCGGGATCGGCATCGTCTCGGGAGACCTCGGGCTGATCTGGGAGGGTCTGCAGCGCCTGCTCGCGGACGCCGCGCTCGTGATCGTGCTGGGCGGCGTCGTCGTGATCGCCAAGGACCGCCTCGTGCACCGGGGCCGCAAGCCCCTCATCTGAGATCGGTCGTACTGTCCCCCCGTCACCAACGGCCGGGAGCGGACATGGCGGGACGGGTCGCGGGGAAGGTCGCGCTGATCACCGGGGCGGCACGCGGACAGGGGCGGGCCGACGCGGTGCGGCTCGCCGAGGAGGGCGCCGACGTCGTCGTGGTCGACGTCTGCGGCCCGTTGCCGGGGGTCGACTACGCGTCGGCCACGCCCGCCGAGCTCGACGAGACCGTGCGCGCCGTCGAGGCGACCGGTCGACGTGCGGTCGCCGGGCAGGTCGACGTCCGGGACCTCGACGGGATGCGGGCGGTGGTCGACGGGGCCGTCGAGCAGCTGGGGCGCCTCGACGTCGTCGTCGCCAACGCCGGTATCTGCATCCCGCGCCCGTGGCACCGGGTCACGCCGGAGATCTTCCGGGACACCCTCGACGTCAACGTCACCGGTGTCTGGAACACGATCATGGTCGGCGCCCCGCACCTCGTCACCGCAGGCGGCGGCTCGGTGATCGTCATCAGTTCGGCCGCCGGGCTCAAGGTGCAGCCGTACATGGTCCCGTACACCACGAGCAAGTGGGCCGTCCGCGGGATGGCGAAGGCCTTCGCGGCGGAGCTCGCGCAGCACTCGATCCGCGTCAACAGCGTGCACCCCACCGGGGTGGCGACGGGGATGGGCGGCGCGGCGATGCAGGAGGCCCTCGGCGCGGCGATGGCCGAGAACCCCCGGCCGCGGGCCATGTTCACCAACATGTTGCCGGTCGACGTCACCGCGCCCGAGGACATCGCGGACACCGTGCTGTTCCTCGCCTCGGACGAGTCCCGCTACGTCACCGCTCACGAGATCGCCCCGGACGCCGGCGTCACGGAGTACTGACCGCCCTCACCGGAGCGCGCCGAGCGCCTCCTCGAGCGCGGCGGTGAAGCGGTCCACGCCCTCCTCCCCGCCGAGCACTGCGGTGTCGGCCCGCACGCCGAGCCGCACCTGGCCGGCGTAGCTCAGGATCGACACCCCGAGCGCGAGCTGCCCGGAGCACGGCACCCAGAACAGGGCGTCGCGCACCCGCACACCGGCGATGCGCAGCGCCGCGAGCGGCCCGGGGACGTTGGAGATGATCACCGTGGCGGAGTGCGCGTAGCGGGCGACGAGGGCCTGCGTCCACGCCGGCCGGCCGTGCCCGGACCCGCCGATGCCGGCGAAGACGGCGAGCGCCTGGTTGGTCCGCTTGATCGTCCCCATCGTCGCGTGCATGCGCTCGATGCGGCGCCCGCGGTCCGGCTCGTCGGTCGGCAGCGGTGGCAGGACCAGGCCGAATTCGTTGCCGAGCTCGTCGGAGATCGGCCGGTCGAGCGGGCGCAGGTTGGTCGGCATGACCGCGCGGAGGCGCGGCACGTCGCCGCCGTCGGGCTCGAGGAACGTCCGCAGGGCCTCGGCGATCGCGGCGCACAGCACGTCGTTGACGCTCGCCCCGTGCGGCTTGCCGGCCGCCTTCACCGTCTCCACCGGGATGCGCGAGGTCCAGCGCGCCGACTTCGCCGTCGACAGCTCGCCGGTCAGCGCCGAGTCGGCGTCGTGCGGCGGGCGGGCCAGCAGCCCGGCCGACGAGCGGACCGCCCGGCCCGTCGCGGCGAGCTCCGCGGCGCCCTCGGACGTGCCCGCGGCCCGCACCTTGCCCGCGAGGTCGCGGCCGCGGTCGCGCAGCTCCCGGCGCAGCAGACGCCAGTCGTGGACGCGGCGCGAGGGGCGCGGCGGCCGCGCGTACGCGGCCGGGGTGCCCTCGACGGCGTCGTCGTCGGACAGCGCCTGGAAGAGGTGGTTGAGCGCGACGCCGTCGCCGAGACCGTGGTGGATGGTGACGACGAGGGCCGTCCCGTCCCGGCCCGTTCCCCCGTCCGCGGTACCGCGATAGCCCGACACCACGTCCAGCGACCACCACGGGCGGTCGTCCGGCAGCGGGAACGCCATCAGCTCGCTGACGTGGCGGGCGAGGGCGGCGTCGTCACCGGGAGCCTCGAGGGCGACCGCGCGCACGTGCTCGTCCAGGTCGGGGTCGGCGTCGACCCAGCGGGCGGGGCCGAGCAGGCCGGTGGTCCACACCGGGCGCTGACGCAGGCCCGGATAGGCCGCGACCCAGCGTTCCCGCACCCGCTCGCGCAGCAGGTCGACGTCCAGCGGGCCCTCGCAGAAGAGGATGCCGTGCACGGCCATCCGGTTGGTCTCCTGCTCGAGCTGCAGCCAGGCCGTGTCGATGCCCGATGCCCAGCGGTCCATCCGAACCCCCTCGAAAGTGTGAGGGACGCACGGTACCGGGTGACATCGGCCATCGCGCTCCGCAGGGTCGGTGATGCTGGCACCATCGGTGCCATGGCCGAGCCAGCGACCGGGGAGTCCCGCGAGACCGTCCGCGACGACCTGGGGAACACGGTGCCGGTGCCGGCCCGCGTGCGGCGCGTGGTGAGCCTCGTCCCCTCGCTGACCGAGGCGATCGGGGTGACCGAGCCGGCCCTGCTCGTCGGGGTGACCGACTGGTGCACCCACCCGCTCGACCTCGACGACGCCGGGTCCGCTCCCCCGGCGCGGGTGCGCGGCACGAAGAACCCGGACGTCGAGGCGATCGTCGCGCTCGCACCCGATCTCGTCGTCGCCAACGAGGAGGAGAACCGCCCCGCCGACCTGGACGCGCTCCGGGAGGCGGGCCTGGCGGTCTACGTCACCGACGTCCGCACCGTCGACGGGGCCTTCGCGAGCCTCGACGGGATGCTCGCCGCCTGCGGGCTGGAGCGTCCGGCGTGGCTCGAGGGCGCCGAGAAGGCGTGGGCCGACCTGCCCCGGGTCGCCGAGACCGAGCGGCGCACCGCGATCGTGCCGATCTGGCGCCGGCCGTGGATGGGCGTCGGGCGCGACACCTTCACCGGCGCGATCCTCGACCGCCTCGGGGTGGACAACGCCCTCGCCGACGGCGGACCGGACGCGGAGCGCTACCCCCGCATCGACCTCGCCGATCTGCCGCCGCACGACCTCGTCGTCCTGCCCGACGAGCCCTACGCCTTCACCGCCGACGACGGGCCCGAGGCGTTCGACGCCCCGAGCGCGCTGGTCAGCGGCCGCCTGCTCACCTGGTACGGCCCCAGCCTGCTCGAGGCGGCGGCGACGCTGCCCGGTGCGCTCCGTGCTCGTGCGCACTGATCCGCCCCATGACACGGATGAGTGCTCACGAGCCGCAGGCACCTACGACGTCAGGAGCCCACCCTCCACCGGCAGCGTCACGCCGGTGACGTAGGACCCGGCGTCCGAGCACAGGAAGATCAGCGCCGCCGCGAGCTCGTCCGGGTCGCCGATCCGGCCGGCGAGCACCCGCGGGAGCTGCGTCTCGAGGTAGCCCTCCTGGTAGGAGTCGGTCATCTCCGAGGTGAAGAAGCCGGGCGCGAGCGCGTTGACCCGGATCCCCTTGCGCGGGGTCCACTGCTGGGCGAGGTCGCGGGTGAGCCCGATGAGGCCGGCCTTCGACGCGGAGTACGCGGCTTGCGGCAGACCCGCCGTCGTGAGCCCGAGGACGCTCGAGATGTTGACGATGGAGCTGCCCGGCGCCATCACCTTCGCCGCGGCCTGCGCCATCCAGTAGGCCCCGTTGAGGTTGGTGTCGATCACCTCGCGGAACTGCTCCGCGGTCTCGCGGGTGGCGGGCACGGCCGTACCGACCCCGGCGTTGTTGACCAGGACGTCGACGTGGTCGAACTCGGTCATCGCGGCGTCGACGAGGGTCTGGCAGTCCTCGGGCACGGCGACGTCGGTGCGCACGGCCACGGCCCGCCGGCCCAGCTCCTCGACGGCCGCGCGGGTCTCGTCGAGCTTCTCGACCCGGCGGGCGCCGAGCACGACATCGGCCCCGGCCTCGGCCAGCGTGCGTGCGAAGACGGCGCCGAGCCCGGAGGAGGCGCCGGTGACGACCGCCACGCGGTCGTCGAGACGGAAGCGATCGAGAATGCCCACGCCGGGCAGCCTAGGACTGCGCCTCGACGACGACGGGCACCGCGGTCCCGTCGGCGCCGTCGACGGCGTCCTCGTCCCGCGGATCGGGGTCCAGCGCGCCCGGCTCCGGCTCCGGCTCGGGCTCGGGCCAGACCCGCCCGCCGAGGCGCCCGAGCTGCGTCTCGCCCGGGTCGGCGAAGATGTGCAGCCCGAAGCGGTCGGAGAGCTCTCGGCACACGTTGACCCCGCGCACCGAGTTGCCGTGCACGTCGAGACCCGGCGAGAACACCCCGAGCCCGACCTGGTTGGGGATCGCCGCGAGGATTCCGCCGGAGACCCCGCTCTTGGCCGGGATGCCGACGTCGTTGGCCCACTGGCCCGCGGCGTCGTACATCCCGCAGGTGAACATCACGCCGATCACGTCGCGCACGTAGGTCCGGGGCATCGCCCGCTCATCGGTGCGCGGGTTCAGCCCGCCGTGGGCGAGCGTCGCGGCCGCCACCGAGAGCTCCGCCGTCGTCACCATCACCGAGCAGGCCGAGAGGTAGACGGTCAGGATCTCGGAGACCTCGCCGACGAGCATCCCCAGGGAACGCATGTAGTAGCTGATGCCGAGGTTGCGGTCGGCGTCGGCGAGCTGGGACTCGAGCAGTTCCTGGTCCACCTCGAGGTCCGGGTTGCCGGTGTAGAGCCGCATCCGCTCCAGCAGCCGCCCGACCTTCTCGTCCGCGTCCGCGCCGCCGACGATGTCCGCGGCGACGAGGGCGCCGGCGTTGACCATCGGGTTGTGCGGTCGGCGGTTGACCTCGTCGAAGGCCAGGGAGTTGAACGGGTCGCCCGAGGGCTCGACGCCGACCCGCGTCATCGTCGCCTCGCGCCCGTTGTCCTCGAGCGCCAGCGCGTAGGTGAACACCTTGGAGATCGACTGGAGCGGGAACCGGTGGTCCCAGTCGCCGACGGTCCACTGGGTGCCGTCGACGTGCGTCCCGGCCAGCGCGAACAGGTCGCGCTGGGTGATCGCCTCCGGCGGGTGGTAGGTGACGACGTCGGCCGTGCCCATCCGCGCCTGGCGTTCCAGCAGCTGTTCGAGCTGCTCGTGCGCGCGACGAATCTCCTGCTCGGTGAGGGTCTCTTCCCAGGCCACGCGCGCATGATGGACCACGCGGGGCCGGTGTGTCCCCCTGCTCTCCGGGGGAACCCACCCGGCGTGGATCACGGCATCATGATGGTCCCGACCGACTACGCGATCGACCCGGCGACCCTCGCCGAGGAGGTGGAGGACCGCGGCTTCGACTCGCTGTGGTTCCCCGAGCACTCCCACATCCCGGTCTCGCGGACCTCGCCGTACCCCGGGGGCGGCGATCTGCCCCGCATGTACGTGCACACCTACGACCCGTTCGTCGGTCTCATGGCCGCCGCGGCCGCGACGACGACGCTGAAGGTCGGCACCGGCATCGCCCTGGTCATCCAGCGCGACACCATCCACACGGCCAAGGAGGTGGCCTCGCTGGACCGCCTCTCCGGTGGCCGTTTCCTGTTCGGCGTCGGCGCGGGCTGGAACCGCGAGGAGATGGCGGATCACGGCACCAACCCGAAGACCCGGATGCGGCTCCTCGGCGAGCAGATCCAGGCCATGAAGGCCCTCTGGACCGAGGAGGAGGCCGAGTTCCACGGTGAGTTCGTGGACTTCGAGCGCTCCTGGGCGTGGCCCAAGCCCCTCACGCAGCCCCACCCGCCGGTGCTCATCGGCGGCATGGGGCCGGGCGTCGAGGACCGCATCCTCGAGTTCGGCGACGAGTGGATGCCCCAGAACGTCGGGCCCGGCAACCTCGACGAGTTCGCGGAGCGCGCCGAGAAGCTCCAGCAGCGGGCCGCCGACGCCGGGCGGGACCGGATCCCGATGTCGCTCTTCGGCGGGGAGACCTCGACGAAGGCCATCGAGGGGTACCACCGCGTCGGGATGGACCGGGTGATCTACGGGGTCAGCTCCTCGGACCGGGACACCGTGATCAAGGAGCTCGACGAGCTGGCCCCGCTGGTCGGGAGCTGAGCTCGGTGCCGCGGCTGGGGTCCGACGACGCGCGGGCGCGGTTCGCCGCGGCGCGCGTCGCCCGGCTCGCCACGGTCTCCGGCGACGGGGTGCCCCACCTCGTGCCCGTCGTGTTCGCGGTGGCCGGGGAACGGGTGCTGATCGCGATCGACGGCAAGCCGAAGACGACCCGCGCACTGCGCCGGCTGGCCAACATCGTCGAGAACCCGGCGGTCTGCCTGCTCGCCGACGAGTACGACGAGGACTGGTCGGCGCTGTGGTGGGTCCGCGTGGACGGGTACGCCGAGGTGCGCGACGAGGACGAGGCCCTGACGGAGGCCCGGGCCCTGCTCGGGGCGCGCTACCCGCAGCACGTCTCCGACCCGCCCGAGGGGCCGGTCATCGAGGTGACGGTCGATCGCTGGTCGGGCTGGACGGCGTCGAGCCAGGAATGAACGAAGGGCACCTTCGGTCGACTAGATTGACCGAAGGTGCCCTTCGCTCGTCATGGCGTGGCCGGCGACGAACCGGCGAAGGGCGCCCTTGGTCGAACAGATCGACCGAAGGTGCCCTTCGCTCGGACCGACGTCAGGCCGGGACCAGCTCCGGGGCCGCCACGGCCTCCTCCCGACGACGGGTGCGGCGCGTGTGCACCTGCAGCCCACCGCTCACGACGAGGACGGCGAGGCCCGCGACGGCGAGCACCGCCCCGACCAGTGAGGGCGCCAGGAGCCCGAACCCGGCGGCGATCACCATGCCGCCGAGCCAGGCGCCGAGGGAGTTGGCCACGTTGGACGCCGACTGGATCGCGGCCGAGGCCATCGTCGGGGCCTCCCCCACGATGTCCATGATCCGCGTCTGGATGGCCGGGCCCAGGGCGAGCGAGAACATCCCCGCGCCGAACAGCGAGGCCACCGCCAGCAGGGGCGTCCCCACGGTCAGCGGGAACGTCGCGAGCACCACCGCGAGCATGACGAGGCAGCCGCACAGCGTCTTGAGCGGCGCGCGGTCGGCGAACCGGCCGCCGAGCACCGAGCCCGCCGTCATGCCGAGCCCGACCACCGCGAGCAGCAGCGTGACGATCGACGGCGAGAAGCCGCCGACCTGGGTGAGCATCGGGGTGACGTAGGAGTAGCAGGCGAACATCGCGCCGAAGCCGAACACGACGGCGCCGAGGGAGAGCAGCACCTGCGGGTTGCGCAGCGCCCCGAGCTCACCCTTGAGCGCGGCCCGGCCACCCGCGGCGGGAGCGGCCGCGGGCACGAACGCCCACACCGCGGCGACCGCGAGCAGGCCGATGACGCCGATGAACGCGAACGTCGCGCGCCAGCCGGCCGCCTGGCCCAGCAGGGTGCCGAGCGGGACGCCGGCGACGTTCGCGACGGTCAGCCCGAGGAAGACCTTCGAGACGGCGCGGGCCCGGTGCGCGTGGTCGACCATCGAGGCCCCGGCCACGGACGCGGCCCCGAAGAACGCGCCGTGCGGCAGCCCGGTGAGGAAGCGGATGGCCAGCAGGGTGTCCATGCCGGGGGCGAGCGCGGAGAGCAGGTTGCCGACGGCGAACGTCCCCATCAGCACCATGAGCACGGTGCGACGGGGCAGGGTCACCGAGAGGCCGGCGAGCAGCGGGGCGCCGACGACGACGCCGAGGGCGTAGGCCGAGATGAGGTGGCCCGCTTCCGGCTCGGTGACCCCGAGCCCGGCCGCGACCTGCGGCAGCAGGCCCATGATGACGAACTCGGTGGTACCGATGCCGAAGGTGCCGACGGCGAGGGCGAACAGCGACAGGCCCACGGGGAGACGAGTGCGGTCACCACCGGGCCGGAGTGCAGCAAGGTGGGAGGGGAGCACGGCAGTCCCTTTCAGGATCGATCCAGCAGCAACGCGATCCAGGCTTGTCCACACTTCTCCATAAGTCGAAGAACCTCAGCGCTCGACTCCATAAGCTGAGTTCATGCATGCTGGTCGCGTGCCGACCCTGCGCCAGTTCGAGGCCTACCTCACGGTCGTCGACGAGGGCTCGTTCACACGGGCCGCCCAGCAGCTCGGGGTGTCCCAGCCGGGCCTGTCGCAGCAGGTCGCGGCCCTGGAGCGCGAGCTGGGGGCGTCACTGTTCAGCCGGCTGCCCCGCTCGGTGGTCCTCACCCCGACCGGGCGGGCACTGCTCCCCCACGCGCGCGCCTGCGTCGACGCGGCCTCCCGGGCCACCGCCGCCGCGCGCTCGGTGGCCGGGACCGCCGCCGGCGAGCTGCGCATCGCGGCGGTCTACTCCGTCGGGCTCGGGCTGCTCCCCGGCGTGCTCACCCGCTGGCGCGCCGACCACCCGCAGGTCGGCGTCCGCCTGCTCGAGCACCGCACGGCCGACACCCTCACCGCCGCCATGCAGGCCGGTCAGGCCGACGTCGGGGTCGGCCCGACGCCCGCCGGCTGGCGCGGGCGGGTCCGCGTCCTGGGCACCGAGGAGCTCGTGGTGCTCCTGCCGCCCGACGGCCCGCCCGACGTGCGCGGGGGCGAGATCGCGCTCTCCCGGCTCGCCGACGTCGCGTGGGTGCAGTACGCCCCCGGCCACGAGCTCTCGGCCGAGCTCGACGCGGCCGCCGACGCGGCCGGCTTCCGGCCGCGGGTGGCGGTGCGCACCGAGCAGACGGCGGTCGCGCCCCAGCTGGTCGCGGCCGGGATCGGACCCGCCCTGGTGCCGGCGGGCATCGTCCCGTCCTCGTTCACCGGGCGGATCGCGCGCCCCGTCCCACGGGCCGAGCGCGAGCTCGCCGCGACCACGGGCGCGGAGCCCGACACCCTCACCTCACGCTTCGTGGCCCTCCTGGCCCGCAGCGCCGTCCTCATGCCCCCGCACGTCGCCGAGCGCCTGTCCTGAGCTCGTGCCTCGACCGACGGCCCCCGAGGAGCCGCTGCGCCGTCGTCGGCGGGACCCCGTCCGGGAGGGTGAGCGGGGGCAGCTCCCCCACGGCCCGCGCGAGGAGCAGGTCCGCGAGCGCCGGGTTCCGGGCGAGCACCGGGCCGTGCAGGTAGGTCGCGATGATGCCGCCGGCCGACACCGCACCCTCGAGCCGGTCGCCGGTGCCGTTGCCGCCGGCGGCCGGGCCGCGGGCGGGGTCGCGCAGCCGGGCGAGCGGCGCGGCGTCCGGGCCGAGCTCGGTGATCCCGCCGTGGTTCTCGAAGCCCTCCAGCGGCCCGTCGAGGCCGTCGACCAGCGGGTCCGCCACGACGTCGCCGATCCGGCGCGGTCCGCCCCCGGGCCGGGTCTCGACGTCGAGGGCGCCCAGCCCCGCGATGCGCGTCCCGTCCGCGATGGTGAACGCGGTCCCGAGGACCTGCAGGCCGGCGCAGACCGCGAGGGTCGGCGCCCCGCGGGCGAGGGCGCTGTGCAGGCCGATGGAGTCCCGCAGCCGGTCGGCGGCGAGCACCTGGGCGGCGTCCTCGCCCCCGCCGAGCACGTAGACGTCGCCGTCGGCGGGCACGGCGTCGGTCCAGCCGACGGTGTGCACCCGGGCCGGGATCCCCCGCCACCGCAGCCGGGCGGCGAGGACCGAGGCGTTGCCGGCGTCGCCGTAGGTGCCCAGCACCTCCGGGAGCAGCAGCACGATCGTGACGTCGTCGCTCACGTCAGCGCCCGCGTCGCGTCATGGAAGGCGGTGTAGTTGCCGACCAGGTCGACCGCGCCCAGGGTGTCGCGGGTCGCGGCCACCGGGTCGTCGGCCAGCCGGTGCCCGATCCCGGCGTAGGCCAGCCGCACCGAGAGGTCGCCGGCCCGGTCCCCCGCCGCCACCAGCGGGTGCCGGGCGAGGCGCTCGAACGGCACGTCCCAGAGCCAGGACACGTCGCGGCCGTCGGCCTCGCGGGAGTTCACGGCGACGACGACGGGCCGGGGCGGGCCCTCGTCGAGCAGGTCGAGCACCTGGGCCCAGCCGGCCGGGTTCTTGGCGAGCAGCAGCCGGGTCGTTCCGCCCGGCCGGGTGACGGTGCGGTAGCGGCCGCCGACCTGCTCCAGGTCGCGGAGCCGGGCGGCCGCGACGGCGGGGTCGACGCCGAGCTCGATCCCCACGGCCAGCGCGAACGCCGCGTTGAGCCGGTTCGCGTGGCCGGGCAGCTGCAGGTCGAGCGCGGTCGCGGACCCGCCCGGGCCGTGCACGGTGCCCGCCGTGTCCTGCTCCACCAGCGTCCAGTCGCCGTCCGGGCGCGCGAGCCCGCACGAGGAACAGGCCCACCGCACGCCGGCGTGGGTCACCGCGCCGTCGCAGCGGGGACACACCCCGGCGTCGCCGGTCCAGAGGCTCGGCGAGGAGACCCAGACCGGGTCGGCCGCGCGGAGACCGGCTCCGGCGCAGAGCACGTCGTCGGCGAAGGCCACCACCCGGGCGCGCGGGTGCGCCGCGACGACCTCGCCGACGCGGCGGGCGACCGTGCGGACCTCCCCGACCCGGTCGAGCTGGTCGCGGCTGAAGTTCAGCAGCACCACCACGGCCGGGTCGGTCGCCGCCGCGACCACGTCGAGGTAGGACTCGTCGACCTCCATCACGGCCACCGGGGCGCCCTCGTGGTTCGACAGGGCGTCGAGCAGGGCGGTCGTGATGCCGTCGGGCATGTTCGCGCCGAGGTGGTTGGTGGCGACGCGACGCCCGGCGCCGCCGAGCACCCGGGCGATCATCGACGTCGTCGTGGTCTTGCCGTTCGTGCCGGTGACGAGGACCACCGTGCGCCCGGCCGCGAGCCGGGCCAGCACGCGGCGGTCGAGCATCGTCGCGACCCGGCCGCCGATCACCGAGCCGTGCCGGCCCGCGCGGCGCGCGGCACCGCCCACCAGCCGGGCCACGGCCACGGCGGCCCGGGCGCGGGGGGGCAGCCGCGTCGGTCCTCCGGAGATCACGATCGGATCCTGCGCCGGTCCGGGTTAACGCTCGGCAAGACGACCGGCGACCGTAGCGTGGTCGGCTGTGGCGCAGCTGTGGGTCGTCGAGGACGACGAGACCATCCGGGGTGTGCTCGCCTCGCGGCTCGAGGCCGAGGGGCACCGGACGCGGGCGTTCGCCGACGGCGGGTCGTCCCTCGACCGGTCGTTACCCGGCCCGGACCTCGTGCTGCTCGACCTCGGTCTCCCCGACCTCGAGGGCGCCGAGGTCTGCCGGCGGCTGCGGCTCGCCCACCCGGACGCGATCATCGTGGTGCTGACCGCCCGGGCCGACGAGATGGACGTCGTCGTGGCCCTCGAGGCCGGCGCCGACGACTACCTGATCAAGCCGGTGCGCTATACCGAGCTCGCTGCCCGGGTCCGCGCCCACCTGCGCCGGGCGGGCGCGCCGGCGCCCGACGGGTCCGCGCGGGGCGGCCGGCTCGCCCTCGGCGACCTGGTCGTCGACCTCGCCGCCCGCACCGTCACCCGCGACGACGTCGAGCTCGGCCTGCGCGCGAAGGAGTTCGACCTCCTCGCCCGGCTCGCGGCCGAGGCCGGCGTCGTCGTCTCCCGCGAGGCGCTGATGAGCGACGTGTGGGACGAGCACTGGTCCGGGTCGACGAAGACCCTCGACGTCCACATCGCCGCGCTGCGGCGCAAGCTCGGCGGCCGGCCCGCGATCGCCACCGTGCGCGGTCACGGGTACCGCCTCGAACGGCCGGAGGCCTGAGCGTGCAGGCGCGGATCATCCGCTTCGCGATGGTGGTCTCCCTCGTCGCGATCGCCGTGTTCGGGCTCCCGCTCGCGGTCGGGGCGGCGCGCTACTACGTCGTCGACGAGCAGAGCGGCCTCGAGGACGACGCCCAGGTCGCGGCCGACGGCATCGCCCCCGTGCTCGCCGCCGGCCGCATCCCGGGGAACGTCTCCCCCGTCTCGGCCGACAGCCCGGCGGGGGTCTACGGCCTGGACGGCCGCAAGATCACCGGCGACGGCCCGCCCCGGCTGGCCCCGGTCCTGTCGGCGGCCCTCACCGGGCGGGTGGTCCGCGCGAGCACCGGCGACGAGTACGTCGTGGCCGTCCCGGTCCTCGATGGCGACCGTCGCGTGGGCGTGCTGCGGGCCTCCCACGCGGAGGGGCAGGCGCAGGACCGCACCGTGGTGACCTGGGCGGTGATGCTCGTGCTGGGCCTCGCCGCCGTCGTCGGGTCACGGCTGGTGGCCCGGCGGCTGGCCGTGCGGCTCTCGGCGCCCCTCGAGGTGCTCGCCGCGGACGCCGCGCGCCTCGGGGAGGGCGACTTCACCGTCTCCGCGCCCTCCCCCGCCGGGCGCGGGGAACCGGTGCCCGAGATCGACGCCGTCCACCGCTCCCTCGCCGTCACCGCGACCCGGCTCGACGAGCTGCTGACCCGGGAGCGGGCGTTCTCCGCCGAGGCCTCCCACCAGTTGCGCACGCCGCTCGCCGGGCTGCGGCTGCGCCTCGAGGAGGCGGCGAGCCTCCCGGCGGGGTCGCCGTCCGCGGCCGCCGCCCTCGACGGGGCGCTCGAGGCCGCCGACCGGCTGGACCGCACCGTCGAGGAACTGCTGCGCCTCGCGCGCGAGCCGGCGGGGGCGCGGCGCGAGGAGGTCGCCGTCCCCGCGCTGGTGGACCGGGTCGTCGCCGAGGTCCGTGCGGACGGGGTGCCCCCGGACCGGCCGATCGCGACCCGCGCCGACGACGGCGACCTGCACGCCCGGGCCTCGGCGGCCGCGGTGCGCCAGATCCTCGCGGTGCTGGTGGAGAACGCGCTGCGCCACGGCAGCGGACAGGTCACCCTCACCGTCCGCGACGCGGGCCCCGCCGTCGCCGTCGACGTCGCCGACGAGGGCACGCTCACGCTCGACGAGACCACCCTGTTCACGAACCACCCGGGCGACCGGGGCGACCGCCCGGGCCACGGCATCGGGCTCGCGCTGGCCCGCCGGCTGGCCGAGGCGCAGGGCGGCCGGCTGCGGCTCCGGTCCCCGGCGCCGACCACCGTGACGCTGCTGCTACCCGCGGCCGACGGGGGCGGGGACGACACCGGGGCGTGAGCGGACACGCGGCGGGGAAGGCCGGGCGCACGGACCTCGGACGAGCGGTGCACGGGCGATTCGATCGGTGCCGGCGGCGGGCAGCCGGGCGTGGTGCACTACTGAACGGTGTTGCCTGACAGGCGGACCCAGGACATGCCGGGACGGCGCCTCCCCGCGTGGGGGTGACGCCGTCCCGGTCTCGGAGGAACGTTCGGATTCGGGACCCGCTCCGGGGATTCCCGGCCCACCGCTCGTGGGTTTGCGCTCTCGTGGGCGTGCCGCCCCGTGCTCGAGGGCTACGGGCGGCCGTGCTCCGACGAGCGGCTCGGGCCGATCCAGTGCGGGTTCTTCCCTGCGATCAATGGATCACCTGCCTCCTCATCGGGGCTTCCGGTACGCCGAAGCAGTCGATCCCTCGGACTCTCGGTAAGGGTTCAAACCGTGTGATCGGGACCACATCGACTCCTCCGACGGTACTCGCCAGCGAGACCCCGTCAAGGGTTACCGAAGGGTGAACGCGAACTGACGGGCGAGTCGTGGTCACAGCGTGTCGAGCGCTCGAGACCTACAGCCGCGCCGACCCCGCCCGGTTCCCGACGATCGCCGCGCTCGCCCCTCTCTCGCCCGCGGCGGCGGGGAGGAACGGCTGCGGTGGGCGTTCGAGGTGCTGGTCAACGGGCTCCGGCGAACCAGCTACGGATCTCCGGCAGGGCCGCGACCGCCGTCCCGACGTGGTCGACCTCGCCCATGTCCTCGACCGTCGCGTCACCGCCGTGCGCGACGAGCTGCGCGCGGCACCGGTCGGTGTTGGCGAAGACGACGTCGCGGTCCGCGCGGCCGGCGTACAGCCGCGTCGGGACCCGGGGCGCCCAGCCGCACACGTCGTTGGCAGCCAGCGCGGCGGCCAGCGGCCCACGCGGGTGCGCGATCGCGGCCAGAGCGGCCGGCTGGAAGAGCTGCTGGGGCGCGGGCAGGGTGGCGGCGACCTGGGTGAACTCGTGGGTGCCGTCGAAGAGCGCGTCGATCGTGCCCGCGTAGGGCGGCCGGAACACCAGGGCCGGGTCGGGGTACAGGTGGTAGAGCCGGTTCCACTCGACGAGCAGGTAGGCGAGGTAGGCCGAGGCCCGGTGCGGATCGACGAGCCGCGGGTCGGTGATCGCGGGCAGTTCCGCGCCGCCGAGGTCGTAGGGCCCGGCCATCGGGGCCAGGGCACGCAGGTGCCACGACCCGTCCGCGTGCTGCAGCGCCTGCCCGACCGCCATCGCCGCGGCGCCGCCCTGGGAGTGCCCCGAGAGCAGGACGTCGTGGGAGAGGCCCGCCCCGAGACCGGCGGCGGCCGCTTCGGCGGCAGGCAGCAGGTCGAGGGTCGCCGAGGCCGCCGACGCCGCCACCATGAACGGGTGCGGGCCGGGTGAGGCGCCGAGACCCAGGTAGTCGGGGGCCACGACGGCGGTGGCCGGGTTCGGCCTCGGGGTGAGCACGCTGATCGTCTGGGTCGGCCTTCCGGTCCTGGTCGCGACCCTGCGGGCGTGCCGGGGCCTCGCCGTCGTCGAGCGGCGGGCCACCGTCGCGGTTACCGGGCACGAGCTGCCGCCGCACCACTACCGGGCCGTCTCGCGCACCGGAACGGCGGGCCTGGTCGCGCAGCTGGCCGACCCGCAGTCCTGGCGGGACCTCCTGCACGCCGTCCTCGGGTTCCCGGTCCGGCTCGCCGCCGCGGTGATCACGCTGAGCTGGGGGCTCGGTGGGCTGGGCGGGCTCCTCTGCGTCACGTGGCAGTGGGCGCTGCCGCACGACGGCGACTACCGGGGGCTACTCGATCTCGTCGCCGGTGTCGACTCTCCCGCCGCGGACATCGGCGTCGACACCGCGCTCGGCGCCCTGCTGCTCGTGACGTTCCCGCTGGTCACGCGTGCCCTGGTCGCCCTCCGCGCCGGCCTGGCCCGCGGGCTGCTGACCAACCAGACCGCGGCGCTCCGGGCCCGGACGACGGAGCTCGCGACGGCGCGCCGCGCGGCGGTGGACGCCGAGGCGGCGACCCTGCGTCGGGTCGAGCGCGACCTGCACGACGGCCCCCAGCAGCGGCTCGTCCGTCTGGACATGGACCTCGAGACCCTCGGCCGGCGCCTCGACGACGACCCGGACGCGGCCCGGCTGGTGCTGGCCGAGGCCCTGACCCGGAACCGGGAGGCGCTCGCGGAGCTCCGCGCGCTCTCCCGCGGCATCGCGCCCCCGATCCTGGCCGACCGCGGCCTCGCCGAGGCGATCACCGCGGCCGCCGCACGCTGCCCGGTCCCCGTGACCCTCGACGTCGCCCTCCCCGACGGACCGCGACCCGCGGCCGCCGTCGAGAACACCGCCTACTTCGTCGTCACCGAAGCCCTCACCAACGTCGCCAAGCACGCCGACGCATCGCGGGTCGGCGTGGTCGTGGGCGTCGCCGACGAACGGGTCACCGTCGAGGTCGCCGACGACGGCCGCGGCGGCGCCCACCTCGGGAAGGGCCACGGCCTGGCCGGCCTCGCCGACCGGCTCGCTGCCGTCGAGGGCAGACTGGACGTCACCAGCCCCGAGGGCGGGCCGACCGTCCTCACCGCGGAGATCCCGCTGGCCGGGGTCGGGCGGTCCGGAGGGGAGACGGCGCGCTGATGCGGGTGGTCCTGGCCGACGACTCGCTGCTGCTCCGCGAGGGGCTCGTCCGGTTGCTCGACGAGCTCGGGATCACCGTGGTGGCCGCGGTCGGGGACGGGGCGGCACTCGCCGACGCCGTCGACACCCACCGGCCCGACGTGGCCGTGGTCGACGTGCGAATGCCTCCGACGTTCACCGACGAGGGCCTGCGCGCCGCCCTCGACATCCGCCGGCGTCTGCCCGGCACCGGGATCCTCGTGCTGTCGCAGTACGTCGAGACGTCCTACGCGACGGAGCTGCTGGTCCACGGCGGCGGCGTCGGGTACCTGCTCAAGGACCGGGTCAGCCGCCTCGCCGATCTCTCCGACGCGCTGGAGCGGATCGTCGGCGGCGGCACCGTGCTCGACCCCGACGTCGTCGCGACCCTGTTCGTCCGCCGCGACCGGCGGGACCGGCTCGCCACCCTCACGCCCCGCGAGCGCGAGGTGCTCACCCACATCGCCGAGGGACGCACCAACACCGCGATCGCCCGCACCCTGGCCCTGAGCCAGGGCAGCGTCGAGAAGCACATCTCGTCGATCTTCGCCAAGCTGGGCCTGACCACCCCCTCCGACGACGACCACCGCCGCGTCCTCGCCGTCCTGACGTGGCTGGGTGCGATCACGCGGACGTAGTCCACCGCGCGGGCGGCCCAGGTCTCAGGGCCGGGGCGTGGCGGTCCAGGCCCGTTCGCGGACGAACGCGAACACCGCGGGGCGGGCGATCTGGCCGCCAGGTGAGCCGTAGGGGTGGTCGAAGACGTGGTCGGCGTAGGGCACCTGGAACAGCCGGCCGGGGACGCCGGCGGCGCGCAGGGCGGCGTCGTGGGCGCGGACGAGGTCGGCGCGGATGAAGTTGTCCGCGGCGCCGACGACGAGCATGGTCGGTGGCAGCGAGCCGTCGACGAGGTCTTTGGGCGAC
>JAICLN010000112.1 GCA_025925615.1 Actinomycetospora sp.
ACCGGGGCGCTCTGGTCGGCGAGCAGGTCGGCGAGGTCGCCCCGCACGGCCTTCTCGTAGTTCGGGTCCTGCGTCGAGGGGTAGGGGCTCTTCACGCGCTCGACGATCGAGGCCGGCAGGACGTCCTGCGTCGCGGCGCGCAGCAGCGACTTCTCGCGGCCGTCGAAGGTCTTCAGTGACCACGGGGTGTTGAAGACGTACTGGACGAGCCGGTGGTCGCAGAACGGCACCCGGACCTCGAGCCCGCTGGCCATGGACATCCGGTCCTTGCGGTCGAGCAGGATCTGGACGAAGCGCGTCAGGTGCGGGTAGCAGACCTCGCGCATCCGCCGCTCCGTCGCCGACACCCCGTCGACGTGCGGCACCTCGGCGAGCGCGTCCCGGTAGGACTGCGCCACGTACTCCTGCAGGTCCAGCGACCTGAGCAGGTCGGAGTCGAAGAAGCTGCGCTCGAGGTCCAGCGGGCTCGAGTGCGCCGCCATCCACGGGAACGTGTCGGCGTTGACGGCGGCCTCGTCGTGGAACCAGCGGTAGCCGCCGAACACCTCGTCGGCGGACTCGCCGGACAGCGCGACCGTCGACCGGCCCCGGATCGCCTTGAACAGCAGGTAGAGCGAGGTGTCCATGTCGCCGAGCGAGATCGGCAGGTCGCGTGCCCGCAGCACGGCGGCGCGGGCCCGCGGGTCCATGAGGTCGTCGTTCGAGAGCGTGATCGCCTCGTGGTCGGCCGCGACGAACTCGGCCAGCTCGCGGACGTACGGGCCGTCGGGGGTGTCGCGCATCGGGTCGGCCGCGAAGGAGTCCTCGTAGCCGACGAAGTCGACCGAGAACGAGCGCACCGGCCCGCCGCCCCCCGCCTTCAGCTTCTCGGCGGCCAGCGCGGTGATGGCTGACGAGTCGAGGCCGCCGGAGAGCAGCGAGCACAGTGGGACGTCGGAGATCAGCTGCCGGGCGACGATGTCGTCGAGGAGCTCGCGGACCCGCGCGACGCTGGTGTCCTGGTCGTCGGTGTGCTCGAGGGCCTCGAGCTGCCAGTAGCGGCGGATCGAGAGGCCCTCGCGACGGATGCGGATCAGCGAGCCGGGCCGCACCTCGTGCATCCCGCGGTACCCGCCGTGGCCCGGGGTCTTGACGTGCGACAGGAGCTCCCGCAGCCCGTCGAGGTCGACGACGGCCTCGGCGCGCGGATGGGCGAGGATCGCCTTCGGCTCGGAGCCGAACAGCACGCCGTCGGGTGTCGGGTAGTAGTAGAGCGGCTTGATGCCCATGCGGTCGCGGACGAGGAAGAGCTCGTCGGAGCGGACGTCCCACAGCGCGAACGCGAACATGCCGTTGAGGCGCTCCACGACGTCCTCGCCCCACTCGAGCCAGCCGTGCAGGATGACCTCGGTGTCGGAGTCGGTCCGGAACCGGTGCCCCTTGCCGGCCAGCTCCTCGCGCAGCTCGGTGAAGTTGTAGACCTCGCCCGAGTAGACGATCGACAGCCGGGTCTCACCGGTCACCGGGTCGTCGAGGACCATCGGTTGACGCCCGCCGGGCACGTCGATGATCGCGAGCCTGCGGTGGCCGAGCGCCGCGTGGCCGGTGGTCCAGAGGCCCTCGTCGTCCGGTCCGCGGCAGGCCATGGTCTCGGTCATGGCCTGGGCGGCCGCGCGCGCGGCAGGGTCGTCGTCGAAGTTCCCGGTGAAGTCGACCGTTCCTGCGATGCCACACATTCGGGCTGTCCTCCTGTCGTCGAGACAGGTCCTGACTACCCCGCTTGTTTAGCTCACGTAACCAGATGTGACGAGCTGGTTACTCGGCCGGCCCGCTGATCGGCAGGCGGATCTCGAAGGTCGTCCCCGACGACGACGTGTGCACGCGGATGTCCCCGTGGTGCTTCGACACGACGATGCGCCACGAGATGTCCAGGCCGAGGCCGGTGCCCTCGCCGACGTCCTTCGTGGTGAAGAACGGCTCGAAGATCCGGGGCCGGACCTCCTCGGGGATGCCGGGCCCGGTGTCGGAGATCTCGACGACGGCGGTGTGGTTCTCCCGCCGGGTGCGGACCGTCAGCGTCCCCGAGCCCCTATCGGCGTGCTCCCCCTTCATGGCCCCGACCGCGTTGTCGACGATGTTCGTCCAGACCTGGTTGAGCTCCGCCGGGTAGCAGGGCACCTGGGGCAGGTCGGGGTCGAAGTCCTTGACCAGCTCGATCCCCTCGAGCTTGCGCGAGAGCATCGTCAGCGTCGACTTGATGAGGACCCGCAGGTCGGAGGGCTGGTAGGGCGCCCGGTCGAGCTGCGAGTACTGCCGCGCGGCGTTGACCAGGGTGCCGATCCGCGCCGTCGCGTCGGTGATCTCGCCCATCAGCGTCTCGGTCTCGACGGCGTAGGCGATCCAGCGCACGGCCGCCTCGAGCGTGCCGTCGGGCACCGTCCGCTCGACCTTGGACAGCCACTCCGCGTCGAGCCCGCCGGCGACCAGGACCGCCGCGAGGTCCCAGGCGCCGCCGACCCGGCGCTCGTCGAGCCAGTCGCCGACCTCGTCCTCGGCGTCGGAGGTCTGCATGGCGGTGAGCTCCGGCGCGGTCGCGACCCCGAGCACCGCCTCCTCCTGCAGGTCGACCAGCTGCGCGACGACGGCGCCGTCGAGCTTGCCCGAGGCCAGCATGGCCAGCTTGTGCCGCATGCCGGCCACGCGGTCGCGCAGCGACTCGGTGGCGCGGATGGCGGCCGCCGCCGGGTTGTTGAGCTCGTGGGTCAGGCCGGCCGAGAGCGAGCCGAGCGCGAGCAGGCGCTCCCGCTCCCCGATCGCGGTCGACGAGCGCTGCATCCCGATGAACAGCCCGGCCACCAGGTGCATGGCCATCGGGAACCACTCGCGCAGCTTCTCCGCCCAGTCCGCGGCGGGCAGCGCCAGCAGCGTCGTCTCGGAGCAGGCCCGCAGCGTGTGCTTGTAGGTCTGCTCGACGCCGGGCACGAACGCCTCGGTCGACCCGCCGTAGGTGCCCGGGGTGGTCGACCGGCTGATCTCCACCTCGTCCCCGCGGGAGAGCCGGATGAGCGCGATCTCCCCGCGGCAGAGCACCCAGAAGCAGCGCGCGGGCTCGCCCTCGCGGCAGACGTCCTCGCCGGCCTGGGCGTCGACGACGTCGGCGTGCTCGGCGATCCAGGCGAGCTGGTCGTCGTCGAGGGACTCGAAGAGGAAGAGCTCCCGCAGGGCCGCGGGGTCCAGTTCCGGTCGTTCGGTGGTGGTCATCTACCTGTTCTCCAACCAGCGGTGCACCAGGCTCACCGCCATCGCGCCCTCGCCGACGGCGGAGGCCACGCGCTTCACCGACCCGCCCCGGACGTCGCCGACGGCGAACACCCCGGGCAAGGAGGTCTCCAGGTGGAACGGATCCCTGGCCAGATCCCATCCCGCCGGGGCTTCCCATCCCGACGGGCCCCGGGAATCCGGCGCGAGCGGCAGGTCCGGGCCCGAGAGGACGAAGCCGCGGCCGTCGCGGGCGACGACGCCGTCGAGCCAGTCGGTCCGTGGCTCGGCGCCGATGAAGACGAAGAGCCACTGGGCGTCGACGATCTGCTCGTCACCGTTGTTCCGGTCGCGCAGAGTGAGCTTCTCGAGGTGCTCGTCGCCGGACGCGGCGACCACCTCGGTGCAGGTGCGGACCTCGATGTGGTCCACCGCCTCGATCTGCTCGATGAGGTACTGCGACATCGAGGCCTGCAGCGACGGGCCGCGCACGAGCATGACGACACGCTCGGCGTACCGGGAGAAGTTCATGGCCGCCTGGCCCGCGGAGTTCGCGCCCCCGACGACGTAGACCGTCTCGCCGGCGCACGACGGCGCCTCGGTGGTCGCCGCGCCGTAGTAGACGCCGAGACCGGCCAGCTCGGTGAGCCCCGGGACCCCGAGCGTGCGGTACGCGACCCCGGTCGCCAGCACGACGGCGTGGGCCGCGATCTCGCTGCCGTCGTCGAAGGTCAGCACCCGGACCCCGCCGCGCGCCGTCAGTCCGGTCACCGTCCGCGTCGTGAGGATCTCGACGCCGAACTTCACCGCCTGACGGCGGGCACGGTCGGTGAGCTGCGCCCCGGAGACGCCGTCGGGGAACCCGAGGTAGTTCTCGATCCGGCTCGACGTGCCCGCCTGCCCGCCCGTGGCGACCGACTCGACGAGCACCGTGCGCAAGCCCTCCGACCCGCCGTAGACCGCGGCGCCGAGCCCGCCGGGGCCGCCGCCGACGACGGCGAGGTCGTACAGCTCGTCGACGGCCTGCGTCGCGAGCCCGGCCTCCTGGGCCACCTCGACGTCGGTCGGGTCGACGAGCGCGCGGCCGTCGCCGGTGACGACGACGGGCAGCCGAGCCCCGTCGAGCCCCGCGGCCCCGAGCAGGCGGTGACCCTCCGGGTCGTCGGCGAGGTGGAAGCGGAAGGGGACCTGGTTGCGGGCGAGGAGGTCACGCAGCTCGTAGGAGCGCGCCGACCAGCGGTGCCCGACGATGCGGGTCTCCGTCGCCGGCCGGTCCGGGGAGCGCCGCCACGCCTCGAGCAACTGGTCGACGACGGGGTAGAGCTTCTCCTCCGGCGGGTCCCACGGCTTGAGCAGGTAGTGGTCGAGGTCGACGACGTTGATCGCGGTGATCGCGGCCTCGGTGTCGGCGTACGCGGTGAGCAGCACGCGCCGGGCGCGCGGGAAGATGTCCATCGCCTGCTCGAGGAACTCGACGCCGCTCATCCGCGGCATGCGCTGGTCGGCGAGCATCACCGCGACCTGCTCGCCGCGCAGCGCGAGGTCGCGCAGCGCCTCGAGGGCCGTCTCGCCCGAGTCGGCCCGGACGATGCGGTGGAATTCGCCGTACTCCCGTCGGAGGTCGCGGGCGACGGCGCGGGAGACGCCGGGATCGTCGTCCACCGTGAGGATGACCGGTCGAGGCACCCCTCCAGCCTAGGCGAGCACGCCACGGTCCGGCCGTGGTCACGCGGCGTCACTTGTCCGGAACGGGCCCGACGCGCGGAACGGCCGTCCTACGCTCGCGACGTGACCGGGGGCACACGCGCGGCGGCGGTGCTGCTCGGCGTCGTCCTCGCGGTGCTGGGCGCGGCTCCCGCCTCCGCCGCGGTGCCCGCACCGCCCGCCCCCGATCCCGGACTGCTCGCCGCGCTCGACCCGGCGCCCTCCCCGCTGCCCGGGGCCACCCAGCGGGTCGCGTGCGTCGCGCCGCTGCGCGACGACGCGGGCGGGGCGGCGACGCGGCCGTGGGCGCAGGACCGGCTGCGGATCACCGACGCGTGGCGGTGGGGCCGGGGTGCCGGGCAGACGGTCGCCGTGATCGACACCGGGGTCGCGCCCCACCCCCGGCTCGCCGGGCGACTGGTCGAC
This sequence comes from Actinomycetospora sp., assembly GCA_025925615.1. Taxonomy (GTDB): domain Bacteria; phylum Actinomycetota; class Actinomycetes; order Mycobacteriales; family Pseudonocardiaceae; genus Actinomycetospora. The sequence goes on from JAICLN010000112.1 coordinate 5,368, forward strand.
GGCGGGGACTTCGTGGGGCCCGGGCGCACCGGCACCGCCGACTGCGACGGCCACGGCACCCTGGTCGCGGGCATCGTCGCCGCCGCACCGGACCCGTCGTCCCCCGGCTCGTCGTCGCAGCCCGCCGGCTTCGTCGGGGTGGCCCCGGAGGCCCGGGTCCTCGCGATCCGCCAGAGCACCGCGACGGTCACCGTGCCCGGGCGCGCGTCCCCGGGGGCCGGCGACGTCGCCACCCTCGCCCGGGCCGTCCTGCACGCGGTGGACCTCGGCGCCACGGTGGTCAACATCTCCGAGGCCGCCTGCCTCCCGGTCGCGGTGGCGCCGCGGGTGCTCGCGCCGCTGCGCGCGGCCATCCGGGAGGCGGTGGACCGCGACGTCGTCGTGGTCGCGGCCGCGGGCAACGCCGGATCCGGGGCGTGCGTGCAGACCGATCCGTCGGGGACCGAGCAGGGCCAGGTCGTGGCGCCGGCGTGGTTCGGCGACGACGTGCTCTCGGTGGGCTACGTCGGGCAGGACGGCCGGCCCTCGCCGCGGACGGTCCGCGGGCCGTGGGTGTCGGTGGCCGCGCCGGGCACGGACGTCGTGTCGCTCTCGTCGACGGGTGCGGGGCTGGTCGATCGCGTGGCGCCCGCGGCCGGCGGGACCGCCGAGCCGATCGAGGGGTCCAGCTTCGCGGCGCCCTACGTGGCGGGCGTCGCAGCCCTGGTCCGCGCCCGCTTCCCGACGCTGTCCGCCCGCCAGGTGACCGCGCGGATCGTCGCCACCGCCGCCGTCGGGCCGCGGGACGACGCGGTCGGGGCCGGCATCGTCGACCCCGTCGCCGCGCTGTCCGCATCGGACGGGGACCCGGCCGCGCGGGCCGGGGTCCCGGACGCCGGGCCGGGGCGGGTCGACCTGGCCGGGCGCGAGGATTCCGGCTCCTCGTCGCGTTCGGTCGCGCTGATCGGCACCGCGGGAGCCGTCGGTCTCGGGGTTCTCCTCCTCGGCGCCGTCGTGCTCGCGCGACGGGCACGCCGACCACCGTGAGGGACAGCGCGGAACGCACCCCGCTGCCACGATGCCCGGGTGACGAGGACGCCCCGGTTCGGCTGGCTCTCCCCCGCGATCGGCAACCGGTGGAGCGACCACCGCCCGATCGTCGTCGACCAGGACACGGGGATCCTGCCGACGGCGCTGCCGCAGTTCGACTCGCTGTGGCTGGCCGACCACTTCTACGGCATGGACACGCCCACCGACCCGTTCATGGAGGCGTGGACGACGCTGACGTGGCTGGCCGCCCGCCACGAGCGCGTCGAGCTCTGCCACCACGTCCTCGGCGTCGGGTACCGGTATCCGCCGCTGCTCGCCAAGATGGCGGCGACGCTCCAGCACCTCTCCGGTGGGCGCTTCGTCCTGGGGATCGGCGCCGGGTGGCGGGCGCCGGAGTACGCGGCGTACGGCTACGACTTCCCGAAGCCCTCGGTGCGCTTCGCCCAGCTCGAGGAGGCCGTGATGATCTGCCGGCGGATGTGGACCGAGCCCTCGCCGTCGTTCGAGGGCCGCCACTACCGGATCGAGGGTGCGGCCGCGCCGCCGCTGCCCGACCCGCCGCCGCGGATCTGCATCGGGGCGGCGGGCGAGAAGATCGGGCTGCCGATGGTCGGCCGGCTCGCCGACGCCTGGAACGCCCCGCCGGACGAGGGCGAGGCCTGGGAGCGGCGCCTCGGCATCGTCCGGCGCGCCGCCGAGGAGGCAGGACGCGACCCGGCCGGCATCGAGATCTCGGTGACCCTGGAGCGCGCCCTGCCCGAGAGCGACGACGACTCCGCCCGCCTGGTCGAGGAGCTGTCCGCCCGCCACGCCGCCGGTGCCGACCACTTCGTCATGGACTTCGGGAACCCTGCCTCGACCGAGCCGGTCCTGCGGTTCGCCGAGCAGGTCATCGCCCCGCTGAAGGACTGATCGGGCCGCGAGCGCGGCACGTCACCGCGGCGGCGCGTCGCGGCGTCCGTCGGAAGGCCTCGGCGACTCCGATGCCTGCTCCGGTCGGACGACGCGTGATGACGGGGTCACCCGGGGGTAGCAGGAGCGCCGCCGAGCATCACCTGGCCGTGACCGGCGAGCCGCCGTCTACTCTGACCGATGCCATGAGCACCGTCTTCGTCGTCACCGGCTCGTCCTCCGGAGTGGGCCGCGCGCTCGCGCAGTTCCTGGCGCGCCACGGGGTGACCGTGGTCGGGCTCGACCGCCGCGATCCCCCGGACCGCGAGATCGCCCACGTCCGCTGCGACCTCGCCGACCCGCGGTCCATCGACACCGCGGTCGAGCGCCTCGACGAGCGGGTCGACGCGCTCGCCAACGTCGCCGGGCTGCCCGGGACCTCGCCGGGCGACGAGGTCCTCGCCGTCAACTTCCTCGGTATGCGCCACCTCACCGAGCGGCTGCTGCCCCGCATCCAACGCGGCGGCTCGGTGGTCAACGTGTCCTCCTCGGAGGGCCGGCACTGGGTCGCCCACCTCGCCGAACTGCGGCCGCTGCTCGCGACGACGTCGTTCGACGAGGGCCTGCGCTGGTGCCGCGAACGCGGCCCGGAGCGCTCGATCTACGACATCTCGAAGGAGGCCGTCCTCGCCTACACGACGGCGTCCTCGACCCTCACCTGGCCGGACGGGGTGCGGATGAACGCCGTCGCGCCCGGCCCGGTACGCACGCCGCAGCTGCCCGACGTCGAGCGCTCCTCGGATCCCCGTCGGCTCGCGCGCCAGCGTTCCGCCGCCGGGCGCGACGCCGAGGCCGACGAGATCGCCGCCGTCGTCGCCTTCCTCATGTCGAACGAGAGCCGCTGGATCAACGGCCAGACCCTCGCCGCCGACGGCGGGGTCGCGGCGGCGACGACGTGGGCGGCCCTGCAGACCCGCTGAGCCCACCCGTCCGACGCCGGACGGATCGAGCGTCACCACCGCTGGTCACGGGCGTTTGACACCCCGAGGTCGGCGAAACGGTGATCGGGGTGTTCATGCACAAGGGACGACGGCTCGTGACGGTGCTGCTCGGGGCCACGGCCCTGACCGCCGCCCTGGCGGGGTCCGCGTGGGCCGATCCGGCGCCGGTCCCGCCGCCCGCCCCGAGCGTCGCGATCCCTGCGCCCGCTCCCGCCGCCGGGCCCGACCTCGGCGCGGCGATGGGCGGCGGCCTGCACCCCGGGGTGCAGATGCGCACCGCCGGCGCCCAGTGCACCGCGAACTTCGTCTACACCGGCGGCGGCAGGACCTACCTCGGCCAGGCCGCGCACTGCTCGGGCACCGGCTCGGCGGACCAGACCGACGGGTGCACCTCGGCCTCGTTGCCGCTCGGGACGCCGGTGGAGATCAGCGGCGCGTCGAAGCCGGGCAAGCTCGCCTACAACTCGTGGCTCGCGATGCAGAAGATCCACGAGTCCGACCCCGACGCCTGCGCGTACAACGACCTCGCCCTCGTCGAGATCGACCCCGCGGACGTCGCGAAGGTCAGCTCCGCGGTCCCGTTCTTCGGCGGCCCGGTCGGGGTGGACGGCAACGGGACGACGCCCGGTGAGCGCGTCACCAGTTACGGCAACTCCGAGCTGCGGGGCGGCGTCCCCGTCCTGAGCCCGAAGTTCGGCACCAGCCTCGGCGACCAGGGCCACGGGTGGAGCCACCTCGTCGCCACCGTCACACCCGGCATCCCGGGCGACTCCGGCAGCGGCTTCCTCTCGGCCGACGGCCGCGCCCTCGGCGTCCTCTCGACGCTGAACTTCGCCCCGGCGCCCGCGACCAACGGCGTCGGCGACCTCGCGAAGATGCTCGCCTACGCGCGCGGTCACGGCGGTCCGGGCGACCTCACCGTCGTGAACGGATAGGTGCGCTTCGCGCCTGTGAGCACTTTCCGGGGCTATAACCCCGGAAAGTGCTCACAAGGCCGAAGGCCACCTCGTAACGCAGACCACCGTTCGGAACGACTGCTCCGGGTGCAGGGGGACAACCGGAGGGGACAGCATGAACGGGACGGCGCACGCGGGGGGCACCGATCGTGACGGTCGGCGACGGCGGTGGTGGGCAGGAGTCGCCGCGATCGCCGTCGTGGCGGTGGTGACGTCGTTCACGCAGGTCGTGACCGCGTCGCCGGCGCGCGCCGCCGACCTCACAGCCGACACGATCCGCAAGGACCTCACCTTCGCCGACGCCCGCCTCGCCGCGACGGCCGGCCGCCTCGCGCCGACCGCCTACCCGGTCCGCACCGGCGCGAACGGCGTGTGGACCACCGTCGGCGCGACCGACTGGACCAGCGGCTTCTTCCCGGGCGCGATGTGGCAGGAGTACGCCCGCACCCAGGACCCGGTGTGGAAGCAGCGCGCCGAGTCCTGGCAGGCCGGTGTCGAGGTGAACAAGACCGACGACTCCAGCCACGACGTCGGGTTCCAGATCTTCGACACGTTCGGCAAGGACGCCACGCTCACCGGCGACGCGAACGCGAAGGCCGTCACCCTCACCGCCGCGAAGACCCTCGCGACCCGCTACAACCCGACCGTCGGGGCGATCCGCTCCTGGGACGCCCGCACCGACACCACCAAGTACCAGGTGATCATGGACAACATGATGAACCTGGAACTGCTGTTCTGGGCATCGCAGAACGGCGGCGACCCGGCCTGGGCGACCATGGCCGCCACCCACGCGAAGACGACGGCGCGGGACTTCTTCCGCTCCGACGGCGGCAGCTGGCACGTCGTGAACTACGACCAGAAGACCGGCAAGGTCGTGTCGAAGTACACCGCGCAGGGCTACAGCAACGACTCCACCTGGTCGCGCGGCGAGGCCTGGGCCGTCCACGGCTTCACCATGAGCTACCGGTTCACCCACGACCCCGCGTTCCTGACGACGGCGCAGAACTCCGCCGACTACTTCCTCGCCCACCTGCCCGCCGACAAGGTTCCGTACTGGGACTTCTCGCTGCCCTCGACGGCGGGTCAGCCCCGGGACACCTCGGCCGCCGCGATCGCCGCGTCGGGGCTCGTCGAGCTGTCGGGGCTCACGACCGACGCGACCCGCAAGGCGCGCTACCTCGACGGCGCCCGCGACATCCTTGCCGCGCTCTCGACGCCCGCCTACCTCGCCGACGGCACCACCAACCAGGCCGTCCTGCTGCACGGCACGCAGAACAAGCCCTCGGGGTCCTCGGACACCGGGATCATGTTCGGCGACTACTACTTCATCGAGGCGCTGCAGCGCTACGCCGCCGCGACCGGGATCAGCACCACGACGCCGCCCACGACCACCACGCCCCCGACGACGACCGCGCCCCC
>JAICLN010000336.1 GCA_025925615.1 Actinomycetospora sp.
CGGGGAGGCCGCCGCGATCGCCCGCTTCGGCGACGGCCCGGCGCTGTTCTCCGCGCAGGTCCCCGCGCCGCGCCACCCGCACGTGGGTCCGCTGCTCCCCCGCCGGCGCGCCGGGGTCCACGCGCCCACGCCGCGGGACGGGCACCACCACGCCCCGGCGCCGTCGACGGCGCTGGTCCGCGCCCGCCGCGACCTGCCCGCGCGGCGCTCCGACGTCGTGCCGTCCGCGTGGGCCCGGGCCGGGTCGGCCGCCCGCCGCGGCGTGGAGGTCGTCGTGGACTGGACGGCCCGTGGCGTCGTCGCCGCCGTCGACGCGGTCGGGTACGCCGCCCAGGCCGTCGTCACGCTCCTGTTCGGCCCGGAGGAGGTGCCGTCGGCTCGTGAGCGCTGAGCGTCGCCGCACACGGTGACGTCGCCACCTCCATCAGGAAACCGGGTCCTGGGGACCCGGTTCTCCGGAGTCGGTGACGGCCTCGAGTCACGCTGGGCGACAAGCCGTCGCGCAGCGACCGGCCGGCGCGGTCCACCAGCACCGACTGGACTCCCATGGCTGCCCGGGCGACCACCGAGGTCCACTCGGCAAGTTCCAGCCGTCCCTACAGCTGGACCCCCCGCGTCAGCGCCCCGTCCACCACGAGGTTCGTCCCGCTGACGAACGACGCGGCCGGGCTCGCGAGGAAGGCGACCGCGCGGGCGATCTCCTCGGGCCGCGCCATCCGGCCCGTCGGGTTGAGCGAGAGCGCGTGCGCGTACAGGTCGGGGTCGCCCTGCTCGATCGACTCCCACACCCCGCCCGGGAAGTACGTGTTGCCCGGCGAGACGGTGTTGGCGCGCACCCGGCCGGCGAGCTGGTAGGCCAGCCCCTGCGTGTAGTGCACGATCGCGCCCTTCATCGTCCCGTACGGGCCGGCCGCGAAGTCGATCTCGCGGCCGGAGACGCTCGAGACCGTGACGACGGCGCCGCGGTCGGAGGCCTCCAACGACGGCAGGGCCGCCTCCACGAGGCGCACCGTCCCGAGCATGTCGGTGCGGAACGACGCCTCCCAGTTCTCCTCGGAGCCGGGGATCGCCAGGGCCGAGACGTTCGCGACGACGACGTCGAGCCCGCCCAGCTCCTCGGCGCAGTGCGTCACCCAGGAGCGCAGCGCGTCCCCGTCGGCGACGTCGACGGGCGTGCCGTACACCGTGCGGCCCGCGGCGCGCAGCTCGGACAGGGCGCTGTCGACGCCGTCCGCGGAGCGCGCGCAGAACGAGACGGTGGCGCCCTCGTCCGCGAGGGCCTCGACGATCGCCCGCCCGATGCCGCGGCTGCCGCCGGTGACGAGCGCACGGGCTCCGGCCAGTCCGAGATCCATGTGACCCTCCAGGGGCTCAGAGGCGCGCCGCTCGCGCCCGCAGGTCGGTGTGCAGGCCGTCGTACGGCTCGACGCGCGGGAGGAACGCCTTCGACACCTTGGTCACGGCGCTGTAGTTGGTGTCGACGACGTTGGCCAGCGGGGCCCGGGAGATCTGGGTGAGCAGCTGGTAGGCGTCGAAGCGGTCGAGCCCGTGCAGCGCACCCAGCCAGGAGATCATCTCCTTCTGGCCGATCCGCCACGCGTCCTCGAGCGGGCGGGAGGAGCCGACGGTGATGAGCTCGTCGTCGTTCTCCAGCCGCGGCCACGCCGGGGCGGGCGCCGACGAGGCCTTCACCAGGTCGACCACGAGGGTCACGTCCATGGCGCCCTCGACGGCCGTCCCGCAGGACTCGCCCTCGCCCTGGCGGTAGTGGCCGTCGCCGACCGAGAAGATCGCCCCCGGCTCGTTCACCGGGAGGTAGCAGGTCACCCCGGCCCGCATCTCCGGGGTGTCCATGTTGCCGCCGAACGCGTCGGGGGTCAGCGAGGAGCGCACCTCCCGGGCGGCGGGGGCGACCCCGACCGTCCCGAGCATCGGCGCGACCGGCAGGTCGACGGAGAACTCGCTGCGCCGGGCGACGAAGGTGACGGTGCCGCGGGCGCGGTCGAGCTCGTAGATCCAGGTCAGCTCGGGCAGCGGCTCGTTCAGCAGCGCCGTCCGGTCGGTGCCGGTCAGGCCGCCGAAGAACGGGACGAGCGTGGACGCGCCCCAGTCACGCGCCGGCGTGAGGTCGACCAGGTGCAGCACCAGGGTGTCCCCGGGCTCGGCGCCGGTGACGGCGAACGGGCCGGTCTGCGGGTTGAGGAAGCGCGGGTCGAGCGCCCCGCTCGCGAGGTCGGTGACCGTACGGATCTTCCCGCCGAAGGCGTCGTCGCACCACAGGCGCAGGACGGTGCCCGGCGCCACCTCGCGGATCGGGGCGACACCCCCGAAGGTCCACGCGTACTCGTCCGGGCTCGGCGAGAACTCGACGACGTCCACTTCGACCTCCGGTCCTGTGCGTGCGTTCCCGTGTCCAGGCACGACGATAAGCACAGCACGCCGATAGGACACGCACACGTGCGCAGCGCTAGTAGCGGTCGGCCCCCGTGAGCTGCCGCTCGAGGTCGTCCGCCGTGTTCGTGACCAGCCGGAAGGGGGCTTCGAACTCGGCGAACGTCATGTCGGACAACGGGGCGGCGTGGCGGAAGATCGCCGTGCCGTCGACGGCGGCCGCCCCGCCCACGACGGTCGACTCGGTGAGTTCGAGCAGCCGCCGGGCGTCGATGTCGTCGAGGCGGGCGATCGGGGACTCGATCTGCATCCAGTCCTGCCCCTCGAACTCGCCCCGGTGGCGGACGTAGACCAGCTGGTCGCGCCCGTCCCCCGTCGGCAGCCGGAAGGTGAGGCCGTCCGCGTCCTGCGCCATCACCTCGTAGCGGACCCGCACCCACAGCACGAGGTCGTCCCAGCTGGCCAACGAGCTCTCCTTCGGCGATCGGACGGGCCGTCGGGGCACCGTAGCAGCGCTCGGGGCCCCGACGGCGCCTCTCGATCACGCCACGATCAGACGGCCGCGCTCGCGGTCCGGGGGGCGCCCGCTCACCGCTGCGGTGCCGCCTCGGCGGCCTCCCGGACGCTGCGGGACAGGGCTAGCGCGCGCCGACCAGCCTATCCCACGCGAAGGTGCCGACGGTCGCCGTCGCGCCGCTGCGGTCGAGCAGGCGCAGGAGCGCCGCGCCGTCACGCGGGCGGTCGGAGGCCTCCTGCGCGGTGGCCCGCCGCAGGACCGGGACGAGGCGCGGCGAGAGCCGCGCGACGCCGGCGAACGCGTCCGACGGCGGCCCGTCGAGGATGCGCCGGGCGATGTCCACGACGTTCTCGCCGTCGAAGAGGTGGTCGCCGCGGGCCGCGAAGACCACGCAGCAGGCCCAGGCCCACACGTCCGTCGCGGGACCCGCGCCGTTGCCGGTGACCTGCTCGGGGGCCATGTAGCCGGGGGTGCCGACCATGTTCCCGGCCGGCGTGTGGCTGGTCTGGCCCACGACCCGGGCGATCCCGAAGTCGACGACCTTCGGGCCCGCGGAGGTGAGCAGGATGTTGCCGGGCTTGAGGTCGCGGTGGGTGATCCCGTCGTTGTGCAGCGCGGCCAGCGCCCGGGCCAGCGCGATGGCGATCCGGGTCAGCGTCTCGCCGTCCCGCACGGCGCCGCTCTCCGCGATCAGCGCATGCAGGGAGGGCCCGTCCAGGCGCTCCATGACGATGTAGGGCATCGACCCGTCGAACCCGACGCCGTGCACCCGGGCGGTGTAGTCCCCGGTGACCTTCTGCAGCGTCTGGCCCTCGCGCAGGAAGCGCGTGCGGGCGTCGACGTCGTCGAGCAGGTGCGGGGCGAGCACCTTGATGGCCACGGAGCCGGTGACGCCCGCGCGGTGGCCGAGGTAGACCGTGCCCATCCCGCCGGACCCGAGGCGGCCGGTGAGCTGGTACTCGCCGACGCTCCGCGGGTCGTGCGGGGTGAGCGGCTGCTCGGGGGGCGCCATGTCCACCAGCCGCGTCGCGGCCGTGGGCGGGTGCGGGGTGGCGGTGGGGCGCGGCAGGCCGCCGACCGGGGCGGGGACG
>JAICLN010000191.1 GCA_025925615.1 Actinomycetospora sp.
ACCCGCCGCCGCTCCGGCCGTCCCGCCCCGGCTCGCGGCGCTGCCCGCGGGCACGACGCAGGCGATCCTCGTCGATGCACCCTCCCCTGGCGCGACCACGGCCACCGTCTCGGCCTGGTCCCGTACCGGCGGCGGCTGGACCGCCGTCCTCCCGCCCACCCCGGGCTTCCTCGGCCGCGACGGCATGGGCCCATCGAGCGAGCAGGTCGCCCGCACCCCCGCCGGCACCTTCCTGATCACCCGGGCCTTCGGCCGGCTGGCGGATCCCGGCACCGCCCTGCCCTACGACCAGGTCGGGCCGGACGACTGGTGGGTCGGCGACACCGCGAGCCCGCTCTACAACACCCGCCAGGTCTGTGCGCCCGGCCGTTGCCCCTTCGACGAGCGCACCTCGGAGAACCTCGAGGCCGCCGGGCACGCGTACGACCACGCGATCGTCATCGACGCGAACACCGACCCGGTCCGCCCGGGCGCCGGCTCGGCCTACTTCCTGCACATCGGGGACCACGCGACGGCGGGCTGCGTCGCCACCGACGAGGGCGTCGTCGTGACGCTGATGCGCTGGCTGACGCCGGCCGCGCACCCGGTGATCAGCCTGGCGTCGAGCTGAGCGCCGCGGTCGCGGGGCCGCCCACGCACGGCGGCCCCCAGAGCCCGCGGCCCGCGGTCCGGGCCCGGTCCGAGGCCGCCCGGACGGCGGGCATGCGGTCCGGCGGCGCGTCGGCGGCGTAGCTGGCCACGACACCGGCCTCGGCCGCGAGGACCGCGTAGTCGTCGCCCTGGTTCAGCGAGACCCACGCCAGGGCCCGGGAGAAGCGGTCGGAGCGCCCGTCACCGGCCAGCACCACGGCCCGCCCGGCGAGAGTCCGTCGGGCGAACGCCTCGGCCTGGTCGGTGTAGCAGCGCTGCGGCGGCTGGACGCCGAGCGCCCGGACCCGCAGCACGCGCCCGTCCTCGAGCCGGACGTCCATGGTCACCGGGTCGGCGACGGCGAGGACCGTCGCCGGGGTCCCGCCGCCGGCGTCGGGGGGCACGACGGGCGGTGCGGTCACCGCGGCGGCCGTCGGGGGCGCCGTCACCGGCCGGTCCGACCCGACCTGCACCGCCCCGGTGAGCACCGCGACCGCCGTGATCAGGCCGACCAGGCTCGCCGCTCCGAGGAGGATGCGTGCCGGCGTTCCGGGGGTCACGCACGTCAGTGTGACGCACGGTGAAAAGATTCCCTCACCGGGTCACTCCCGGTGACGCCGGGTCCCGCGCACGGGCAGATTCCGGACCCCGAGCACCCCCCTCGGATAGGGGCGCAGTGCCTCCGGAGCGTCCGCGGCCGGGACGAGCGCGGTGTAGCGGGCGGTCAGCTCCTCCAGCGCCACCCGTCCCTCCAGCCGGGCCAGCGGCGCCCCGAGGCAGAAGTGCACCCCGTGGCCGAACGCGGTCTGCGCTGCGCCGGAGGCAGCTCCGCAGGCTCCGTGCCCGGGCCTGTGGTTGCCCCGGTCCAGGACGAACGCCTCGGGGTCGGCGAACGCGCGCTCGTCGTGGTTGGCCGAGAGCAGCGAGGGCAGCACGAAGCGGTCCGCGGGGATCGTCGTGCCGCCGATCTCGACCTCGTGCATGGTCACGCGGCCGGTCTGCGTGAAGGGGCTGCGCAGCCGCAGCACCTCCTCGATCGCGGCGGGGATCCGTTCCGGGTCCGCCCCGAGCACGGTCCAGGTGTCGCGGCCGTCGGCGAGGGGGTGGTCGTGAAAGGTCCGGATCGCGTTGCCCAGCAGCACCGTCGTCGTGATGTGCCCCGCGAGCAGCAGCAGGAGCGAGAAGTTGGCGGCCTCCTCGTCGTCGAGGAGCACGGGAGAGCCGTCGGTGACGACCTCCGCGGTGACCAGGGCGGTGATCAGGTCGTCCCCGGCGGTCCCGTCCGCGACGGCCGCGCGCCGCTCCTGCACCGCGGCCACCAGGTACTCGCGGATGTCGGCCATGGCGGCGGCCACGCGCGGCCCGAGCTCGGGGTCGGTCGGGTCGTCGACCTGCATCGAGAACAGCCGGTCGGCCCAGCCGCGGAACGTCGCGTGGTCGGAGGCCGGCAGCCCGAGCATCTCGGCGATCACGGTCACCGGCAGCGGGAAGGCCAGTGCATCGACGAGGTCGAACTCGTCGTCATGCACGTCGTCGAGCAGGCTCCGCGTGATCGCCCGGATGCGGGGCTCCAGCGCGGCGACCCGTTTCGGGGTGAACGCCGAGGACACGACGGCGCGCAGCCGGCGGTGCTCCGGCGGGTCGATCTGGGTGAGCATGCCGCGGTTGGTCGTCTTCGCGACCGGCGAGAGCCGGCCCGAGTCCGACGAGAACGTGGCCGGGTCCCGGAGCACGGTGTGGACGTCGGCGTGGCGGAACACGTGGTACATGCCGTACCGGTCGCGCCAGACCGGGGACTCGTCGCGCATCCGGGCCAGCCAGGCGAGCAGCGTGGGTTCGTCGGCGGTGTCCGGGGCGGCGTGGTCGGCGGGCGCGGTTTCGGTGGACGGTGTCATGGCCCCTCCTCGGGGGACGCCTGGACCGGATGTGGGGGCAGCGACCGGCCCATCTCGTCGAGCAGGCCGGAGTACAGGGCGTCGACCTCGGCGGCGACGACGGCGAGGGCCGACGCCGGCGGGAGCTCGGCGGGTTCGAAGGCACGGCGCACGACGACGGCGAGGGCGTCGGCCCGGTCGGTGAGCTCCGCGCCGCCCGCGAGCTCGTCGCCGAGGAAGAAGCCGAGGGTGGCGGCCGCGAGGCGGTAGTAGAGCGTGGGATCGGCGGCCGGGTCGTCCGCGAGCAGGCCGTGGCGGTGGAGCAGCGCGAGGTGGCGGGGCCGGTAGGCGGCGTTGTCGCCGACCACCGCCCGGCCGATCTTCGTGTCCGACGCCAGCGCACCGAGCAGGGCGGCGTCGCCCGTGTAGAGGGCGCGGGCCAGCGGCCGGCGCATGATCGACAGGAACGAGTCGCGCATCGTGCGGTGCAGCACGACGTGCTCGGGGTCGGCACGCAGCGCGGCCACGTGCTCGCGCCCGACCGCGATCCCCTCCCGCACCAGCACGGCCCCGAAGAGCTCGAGCTTGCTGGGCCAGTGCAGGTAGACGGTGCCCTTCCCGACGCCGGCGCGCTCGGCCACGTCGGCGACGGTCACCCGCCGGTACCCGTGGGCCACCAGCAGCTCGCCGGCCGCGTCGAGGACCCGGGCGCCGCGCGCGTCGCTCACACCGCACCCCCTCGCCGTCGTCGTGATCGGCCCCGCCGGAGCGGACGGCACACTCGCTGCTTCTGCGCGCGCGACGGTGTCGTTCGCTCCCGACGTGCCCGTGACCAGATGTCGATTTCGGTCACGTGGTCACGATAGACCCGGGACGGCCGGTCCGGGAAGAGGGCGCGGGCTCCGAGGCGCGGCGGCCCGATCGCACGGCGCTATAGGCTCTCCGCGATGAGCCACGACGAGGAACGGTTGCGGCGGGCACGCGCGGAGTCGGACGCCCGGATGGGCACGATCGTGGTGACGCCCTGATGGCCGCCGACGCACCGATCTCCGGGGACCCCGGCGTTCCCGACGAGGCCGTGGCCTGGTTCCGGGCGAATGTGCCGGGGCTCGCGGGCGAGCCGACGTTCCGCCGCATCACCGGCGGACGGTCGAACCTGACCTACCGGGTGTCCGACGACGCCGGGACCACCTGGGCGCTGCGCCGCCCACCGCTGGGCGGGGTGCTCGAGACCGCGCACGACATGGGCCGGGAGTGGCGCTTCCTGTCCGCGCTCGCCCCGACCGACGTGCCGGTGCCGGCCCCGGTCGCCTTCTGCGAGGACCGGGACGTGGCCGGGGTGGACTTCTACGTCATGGACTTCGCCCCGGGCCGCGTGCTGAACAGCCCGTCGGACGCGGACTGGGTGACCTCCACGGAGGTCAAGACCCGGATCGGCGAGTCGACGATGGACGTGCTCGCGGCCCTGCACGGGGTCGAACCCGCCGAGGTCGGGCTCGACGACCTCGCGCGCCCCGGCAACTTCGTCGAGCGCCAGCTCAAGCGCTGGCACCGGCAGGCGCACTCGTCGGCACTGGAGGACTTCACCGCGATCGACGAGGCGCACGCGGCGCTGTCCGAGCGGGTGCCGGACGCCCCGTCGAACCGGATCGTCCACGGCGACTTCCGCAGCGGGAACATCTCCTACGCCGACGACGGTGCGGCGGTCGCGGTGTTCGACTGGGAGCTCGCCACCATCGGCGACCCGTACTGCGACCTCGGCCACGTGCTCGTGTCCTGGTCGCAGCCCGGCGACACGGTGCCCGCGGCCCTGCCCAACCCGACCGAGGCCGGCGGCTTCCCGACCCGCGAGGACCTGCTCGCCCGCTACGAATCGGCGTCCGGCGCGACACTGCCGGACATCGACTTCTACATCGCGTTCGCGCGCTGGCGGGCGGCCTGCATCCACGCGGGCGTCTGGACCCGGTACCAGGCCGGCGACATGGGCGACGCCGCCGACGCCGACGAGGTCACCGGCCCCGAGGCCATCGACGCCCAGGCGCGCTCGGCGCTGGACCAGCTCCGCGGCTGACCCCCACCACCGGGAGCGAACGGCCCCCTCGCTGGGTCTCCGCACGCGAGCGGGCCGGTCGCTCCCGAGTCACCGCGTGAGCGCCATCAGCTCACGCACCCCCGCGTCGGGCAGGTAGGCGCGCCCGATGCCGATCCCCACGCGCGGCAGGTCGCCCTCGTCGCGGTAGACCAGGTACATCGGCTCGTGGCGCGGGCGGAACTTGGCCTTGAACTGGTGCAGCGAGCGGAAGCCGTAGTACGGCTCGAGCAGCGCGCCCAGCTGGTCGAGGACGCGGTCGAGCACCGGCTCGGCCCCCTCGGGGTCGCGGTCCGAGCGGGCCAGCGGCGCGCCGGAGAGCGAGACGAACCGCGCGCCCTCGGCCTGGAAGGTCAGGCACGCCGAGGCGATGAGGTACTCGACGACGGCACGGAAGCCCTCGTTCCTGCGCCGCATGACGTCGAGGGTCCAGCCGATGATCTCCCGGCCCGGCCCGTAGACCGGCAGCCACGACGTGACCCCGTGGACGGTGCCCTCGGCGTCGATCGCGAGCCCGGTGCGGACCTCGGAGTCGAGCGCCTCCTCCACCCCGCCGAGGGTGAAGCCCATCTCGGGCAGCCCCTTGTCCCCGACCCACTCCTCCGAGATCGCCCGGACCTGGGCCACGAGCGCGCGGGGCTCCTCGCCCAGGTGCACCATGCGGTGCTCGATGCCCGACTTGTCCGCCCGGTTGAAGGCGCTCCGGACCGCCTGCCAGGCCTTGCCCTTGAACTCCAGGCCGTCGAGGTCGATCAGCGTGTCCTCGGCGACCTGCAGCGCGCGCCAGCCCTGCGCGCGGGCGGCGTCGGCCAGCCCCGCCGTCGTCGAGAACAGGCACGGCACCCAGCCGGAGCGCTCCGCGAGCGCCCGGTAGTCGGTCAGCGCGTCGCCGAAATGCGCGGGCTCGACGACGGGGTCCCCGAGGGCGACCGCGACCCCGGCGTGCACCCGGTAGGCGACGATGCCGTCCGCAGTGGCGAGGTAGCGGTTCTCCGGCCAGGTCGTCATCCACGAGATCGTCGAGCCGCCGTGGGTGTGCAGGGCGATGCGCGCCGCGCGCGGTCCGTCCGCCGGCCCGTGCGCGCGACGGCGGAGCGCGCGCCGCGAGGGCACCGCGAACGCCGAGCGCCCGACGACGAGCCACACGAGCAGGGCGGTCCACAGCACGGCGTTCGGGACGAACACCGCGAGGCCCACCAGCTCGATCTGGTCCATCTGCCCGGTGCTCTGCCCCCAGATGACCGCGACGATCACGACGAGGCCCACGAGCGCGTAGAAGCCACCGAGGACCAGGCCGATCACCCAGGCCGGCCGCCGCCCCCGACGGAGCCCGTCGGCGAGCAGCAGGGAGATGACCACCGAGATCGTGGTCTCGATGACCGTCGACTCCGACTCGGTGTTCCCGAGCGGGCCGATCACCGGCACGACGAGGGTGAGGACCCGGATCGCGGCGATGACGACGAGCCCGATGGCGGCGACGAGGCGCCGCTCCCGGCGGCCGACGTGCCGGGAGGCCGGGGCGGGCGCGGCCGTGGGCCCGGCGAGCCGGCGGGCGAGCGGCAGCGCGAGGGCCAGTGCGAGGACGTGCTCGACGTCGGCGAGGCCCCCGAGGAAGAGCAGCCCGACGACGGCCACCCCGACGAGGACCAGCTGCAGCCGCAGCCGCCACGGCGCGTGCAGGGTGATCGAGGTCATCGCGAGCGCCGCGAACATCCCGGCGGAGAAGCCGGTGTCGAGGTCGGCGGCGAGCCGGCCCGCCCAGATCCACGGCGTGGCCGCCAGGGCGAGGACCAGCGCCGCCGTCAGGAGCACCGCGGCGAGCTGGAACGCGATGGTGACGAGGGCGGTGCGACGGGTGCCGCAGCGGATTTCCGCCCAGCCCACGGCGACCGCGAAGAGCCCGAGGGTCAGGACGTAGAGGGCGGGGTTGCCGGCGAGCAGGGCGCCCGTGACGAGCGTCCAGAGGTGGCCGGCGAGCAGGGCCGGCGGACCGTAGGCCAGGTCGATCGCGCTCGGTCGGCCGGACAGCGGGGACCAGAACGCCCCGGTGACGAGCCCCAGCACGATCATCGCCGCGACCACGGACGCCGTGAACGGCACGCGCCGCACGAGACCGACGGCTCCCCGGCCCCGCTGTGCCCAGGCCTCCCGCCGGGCAGAGCCGGCGGACTCCTCCGGTGCCGTCGCCACCGACATGTCCGCTCCTCCGTGCTCACTGCGCGCAACCATCACTGGCCCGAACGAGCACAGTGTGGCCTCAGTCTCCGAGATCTCCGGCTCGAAGACAACGCCTCGTGATCCGGTGGCCTTCGGCCTCGTGAGCACTTTCCGGGGTCATAGCCCCGGAAAGTGCTCACGCGCGCGTCAGCGCACCCAGCCGTGACGCCGCGAGCTCCCGCACGAGGAAGCGCTGCACCTTGCCGGTCGCCGTCCGCGGCACCGCGTCGATCTCCAGGACGTGGCTGGGCTTCTTGAACGACGCGAGCCCCTCCCGGCACCACGCGACGAGCGCGTCCTGGTCCACGACGGCGCCCTCCGCGGGGACCACGCACGCGACGGTCCGGTCGAGCCCGTCGTCGTCGGGAACACCCACCACGACCACCTCGGCGACCGACGGGTGCAGCACCAGCCGCTCCTCGACCTCCATCGGCGTGACCCAGATGCCGCCGACCTTGAGCACGTCGTCGGTGCGGCCCAGGCACTCGTAGGTCCCGTCCGGGTTGCGGACGTAGGTGTCGCCGGTGCGCATCCACTCGCCCTCGAACACGCGGCGGTTCACGTCGGTGCGGCACCAGTAGCCGGTGCACAGCGAGTCGGCGCGCAGGTAGAGCGTGCCCTTCGTGCCGTCGGGGACCACCGACCCGTCGTCGTCGCGGATCTCCACCTCGTAGCCGGGCACCGGCACCCCCGAGGTGCCGGGGACGACCTCGCCGGGCTTGTTCGACAGGTAGATGTGCAGCGCCTCGGTGGACCCGATGCCGTCGAGGACCTCGACCCCGAAGCGGTCCCGCATCCCGACGACCATCCGCGCCGGCAGCGCCTCGCCCGCGCTGACGCCCTGTCGGACGCCGCGGAACGTGTCGTCGGGCAGGTCGCTCGCGAGCAGCGGCCCGTACACGCTCGGGCTGCCGTAGAACAGGGTCACCGGGTGGGTGGTGACGATGTCGGCGATCGCCGCCGGGGACGGACGGCCGGGCGCGAGGACCGCCGACGCCCCGACCGCGAGCGGGAAGAACATCGAGTTCCCGATGCCGTAGGCGAAGAAGAGCTTGGCCACCGAGAAGCACACGTCGTCGACGAGGATGCCGAGCACCTGCGCGCCGTAGGTCTCGCAGACCGTGCGGATGTCGGCGTGCCGGTGCATCGCCGCCTTCGGCGTCCCCGTCGTGCCGCTGGTGTACAGCCACAGCGCGGGCGACTCGTCCCACGTCGGGTAGAGCGAGGTGTCGCCGCCCTCCCCCGCCGCCACGAGGTCGGCCCAGCTCCGGGTGCGGACCGCGAACCCGGCCAGCGGGTCCGGGTCGTCCACCGGCACGTTGGCGGGGGTCACGACGACGTCGGCGAGGTCACCGTGGTCCGGTTCCGTCGCGTGGCCGA
>JAICLN010000040.1 GCA_025925615.1 Actinomycetospora sp.
CCGGCGCGATCACCACGAGCCAGCGCGGCGGGATCTCCCACCAGTGCGACGACCGCGCTCGGATCACCCGCCACGCCGTGGGCGTGGCGGCCAGCAGGGGGGCGAGGCAGATGAACCCGGTGGGCGCCGTCATCAGGCCGATCCCGCCGAGGCCCACGGCGAGGGCCAGCAGGTCCATCCGCTGCCGGTCGACCCCCTCGGCGACGACGGCGAGGGCGGCCGCGGCGAACACCGCGGTGTAGGGCTCGGGGCGGGTGCCGACGTCGTAGGGCAGCCACCAGGCGAGGAACGCGACGGCGAGCGCGATCCGGCTCGCGAACGCGAGCCACCGGTGCTCGCGCCACGGGAAGGTCACGCCGGGACAGCGCGCCACGAACATCCGGACCGCGAACCAGGTGAGGATGCCGCACACCACCGACGGCACCCGCAGCGCGACGGGCGAGAAGCCGGCCTGCTCCTGCCACCAGGAGAGCAGGTAGTAGGGCCAGGAGAACGGGGTGAAGCCCTGGTTGAAGATCTGGTAGTAGTTCGGCACGTAGCCCGCGAACGGCACGTCGGCCGACATCGCCGAGTAGTAGCCGTCGTCGTCGGTCATCGGGGCCAGGTAGAGCCACGAGAGCAGGGACACGACGACGGCGGCGTCCACGAGGCGGGGCCGCCAGCGGCCCAGGCCGGCGAGCAGCCGCGCGTCGATCCGCGCCCACCAGGCCGGGGCCCACGTCGGGGCTGCCCAGCGGGCCTCGCGGACCCGGCCTCCGTCACCGTCCGCGCTCTCGACGTCCGGTCCGGCGCCCGCCGCGGCCTCCCGCCAGCGGGTGCGGCGCCGGCCGAGCCAGATGCCGACCGTGGTGGCGGCCCCGCCGAGGAGGACGGCGACGACGATCGCCGTGATCAGCCCGGACTTGAAGGAGCTCGGCGAGCTGGCGTAGCGGTCGTCCGGGTGCACGGACACCGAGAGGTCGGCCGGGCCCGCCCCGGGCAGGTTCCGCAGCGAGGTGGAGAGCGCGTCGATGTCGGGGAACGCGCTGATGGGCTTCGGCGCCGGCTCCGAGTCCGGCGGGATGTTCTTGACCTCGTCGGGGTCGGGCTCCCCCAGCCGTGGCGCGAGCTGCCCGAGGGCGACGCCGTCGCGGGTCACCGTCACCCGGGCCGCGGCGCCGGCCACCTCGTAGGCGCAGTCCCCGGCGGGCAGCCGCTCGGCGACGATGTCCCGGCCGCCGCTGCGCACGGTCACCACGTCGGCGCGGACCCGCACCGAGAGCGCCTTGTCGTCGAAGTCGGACGAGGTCGGCGACATCGTCGTGAGGAGGTATCCGTCGGGCGTGGCGCCCGCCGCACGCGCCGCCCGACAGCTGAACCGCACCGAGAACGACTCCGGCGCGTAGGCGGTCAGCATGAGCATCGTCGGCTCGGGCCGCGTCACGTCGACCGGCCAGCGGACCTCGGGGTGGTTCTGCACGACCGGGGCGAACGGCAGCAGCACCCCGCAGACCACGGCGACGAGCGCCGAGGCGACCGCGATCACCCGGGCGACGAGGAGGCCGTCGAGGCCCCAGTCGTCGGGTCCCCAGCGGTCGGGCCCGTCGTCGGGGGTGAAGACGTCGGTGGAGCCCCGCGGGTCGGTGCCGTTGGTCCCGGCGACGTCGGTGCCGTTCGTCCCGTCGGCGTCGGGAGCGGCCTCGGGAGCGGCCTCGGGCGCGGTCGGGCGGGAGGTGACCGGTTCGGTGGCGGAGCCGAGGGCCGACCGGTCGTCGGTGGTGCCGCCGGAGCGCCGGCCCAGCCGGATCGGGACGAGCCGACGCAGGAGCAGCCCCGGCGTGCTCGATCCGCCGGAGTCGGGGTCCGACGGCTCGACACCGCGATCGGTGCCCTCGCCCACGCCCTGCTCCTTCTCGTCCGGCCGCTCCCGCGCAGCGGTGACGCTAACAACCGGGCACCACGCGTCCGGTGAAGCCGTGCCGGACGGGGGCCGCACCGTCGCCCGCCTGGTTGGATCGGTCCGAGGTGCCCGACCCCGTGAGGAGGCCCGCCTGACCACCACGACGACCTCGCCGCGGCCCACCGTCGACGAGCCGACCCCACCCCGCCCCCGGCGACGGCACGGGATCGCCGCCGAGCTGGGCATCGTCGTCGCCTACCTCGCCGCGTCGGGCCTGCTGTACCACCGGGTCCTCGGCGACCTCGCCGGGCGCGCGACGGGCTGGGTGTCCTCCGACTCGTCGCTGTTCACCTGGTGGCTCGGCTGGACCTGGTACGCCGTGGGCCACGGGCTGGACCCGCTGACGTCGACCGGCCAGAACGCCCCCGACGGCGTCAACGGCATGTGGAACACCGGGGTGCCCGTGCTCGCGGCGCTCCTCGCGCCCGTCACGGCGACCGCGGGACCCGTCGTCGCCGACAACGTCGCGATGATCCTCGGTCCGGCCGTCTCGGCGTACGCCGCGCACCGGGCGCTGGTGGTCCTCGTCGGTCCGCGGTGGGTGCGGGCGCTCGCCGGGCTGCTGTACGGGTTCTCGCCGTTCGTGATCGCCCACGCGTGGGTGGGCCACGTGAACCTGGTGTGGTCGGTCCTGCCGCCGGTGGTGCTGTGGGCGTCGGTGCGGGTGCTGGCGGGACGCGCGCCCGGCGAGGATCCAGGACAGCACGCCGACAGGGGCCCGGCACGGCCCTGGCGCGACGGCGCCCTGCTCGGGCTCGCGTTCGCGGTGCAGGTCGGGCTCTACACACAGACGGTCGCGCTCGGGGCGGTCGCGCTCGTCGTCGTCGCGGTGGTCCTGGCGGTGTCGGCGCCGCGGGCGGCCCGGCGGCGGCTCCCCGGGCTCGCGCGGTCGGCCGTGGCGGCGGGCGTGGTGCTGGCGGTGCTGTGCGCCTGGCCGGCCTGGGTGCTGCTGCGGGGGCCGAGCCGTCCGCGCGGGGCGATCCGGGACGCGGTGACGATGGGGGCCGACGCCGCGAACCTCGTCGTCCCCTCCCCGCTCACCGCGATCCGCCCCGGCACCGACGCGCTGGCGGCCGGGCTCCGCGCCTACCCGGGCGAGCAGGGCTCCTACCTGGGTGTGGCGATGCTGCTGGTGTTCCTCGCCGCGGTGGTGCTGGTGCGCTCCCGGGCGGTGGTCCTCACCGCGGTCGTCACCGTGCTGCTCGGCGTCCTCTCGCTGGGGACCTCGGTCGCGGTGCTCGACCACGACACCGGCGTGCCGCTCCCGTGGCGGGTCCTCGTCGACGTTCCACTGGTCGGGCAGGCCGAGGCGGGCCGGCTGGCGCCGTTCGTGGCGCTCGGGGTGGTCGCGGTGTGGGCGCTGGCCCTCGAGCACCTGACCCGTCCCGGTGGTGGCCGCTGGCGCCGGGTCGGCCGGGCGGTCGTCGTCGTGCTCGTGCTGGCGGCCGCGGTGACCTGGGTGCCGGTCGACGACCAGCGCACGACGGACGCGGCCGTCCCGCCCTTCTTCAGCGCCGGCGCACCCGGCCTCGGCCCGCCCGCGGTCGACGGCGGCCCGCCGATCGTCGAGGTCGTCCCGCGGCCCTCGCAGAACTGGTCGGTCGGCGGGGACCCACTGCGCTGGCAGGCGCTCGCCGGGTACTCGTTCCGGCAGACCGGCGGCTACTTCATCGGCGGGAGCCCCACGGTGCCCGTGCTCTACGAGGGCGAGATCGGGGCCTTCCAGCGCGGGGTCGCCGCCGGCGGGCGCGGGGACGTGGCGGCGGCGCGGGCAGACCTGGCGGGTCGGCACGTGAGCGCGATCGTCGTGGTGCCGGCCGCGACACCAGACGCCGACGCGACGCTGCGGTGGGCACGCTTGGTGGGCGGCGCGCAGGGCCGATCTGCGGACGGGGTGTGGATCGTCCCCGTCTGTCCGGTGAGTCGTTGCGGGGCGTGACTCAATCGATCCCGTCAGGGGATACCGTGGAGCCCCGATGAGCACGACCGGCGGCGGTCAGCCACGGACGAGCACGGGAGGCGCGGCCATCGCTCGCAGGGACACACCCGTCGAGAACGACCTGGTCATCGTCCTCACCTACTACTCGCCCTACGTCTCGGGCCTGACCAACGTCGCCCGGGACGTGGCGGAGGGCCTCGCCGCGCGCGGATGGCGCGTGTGCGTCGTGGCGAGCAAGCACGATCCGTCGCTGCCGACCCACGAGGTCCTGGGCGGCGTCCGCGTCGTCCGCGCGCCGGTGCTCGCGAAGGTGGGCAAGGGCACCATCGGGGTCAACCTGACCCGCCTGGCGCTGCGGGAGATGCGCCGCTCCCGCGTCGCGAACCTGCACCTGCCGCTGATCGAGGCGGGTCTACTCACCCGGCTCGCGCCCATCCCCGTCGTCTCGACCTACCACTGCGACGTGAGCCTCCCGCCCGGCATGGTCAACACGGCCCAGCGCGAGGCCGTCGACCGCTCCAGCCGGTCCGGGCTACGTCGCTCCGCCGCGACGGTCGTGTCCACCGAGGACTACGCCCGCTACAGCCGCCTGTGGCCGGTGATCGCGCCGAACATGGTCGCGATCCCGCCGCCGTGCGTCCCGGTGCCCGCGGCGGAGCCGACCTACCGCTCCGGGCGCGGATTCCACGTCGGGTTCCTCGGGCGGATCGTCGAGGAGAAGGGCGTCGAGCACCTGGTCGACGCGTTCCTGGCCCTCGACGACCCCGACGCCCGCCTGCTCATCGGCGGCGAGCACGAGTCGGTCGCGGGCGGCAGCGTCGTGGCGCGGGTCCGCGCCCACGCCGGCGACGACGACCGCATCGATCTCCTCGGCTTCGTGCCCGACGAGCGGCTCGCCGAGTTCTACGCGTCCATCGACGCCTTCGCGCTGCCCTCGGTCAACGCGTTCGAGGCGTTCGGGATCGTGCAGGTCGTCGGGATGCTGGCCGGGGTGCCGGCCGTGGTGAGCGACCTGCCGGGGGTGCGGCTGCCGGTCGAGCGCACCGGGTTCGGCACGATCGTCCCCGCGGCCGACGTGCCTGCGTTGCGCGACGGGCTGGCCCGGCTGCGCGACGCACCGCCCGACCCGGTCGCCGGCCGCGCGGCCGCGGTGCAGGCGTTCAGCGTCGACGCCGTGCTCGACGACTACGAGGCGGTCTTCACGAAGGCCGCCGGTTGACCATCCCACCCAGTCACCTGGAGCCGTGCCCGTGACCACCGACCGAGACCCCTCCGGGGACCTCGCCGACGTCTCCCGCACCTGGACCAAGCTCGGCGACGAGGACCCGATGTGGGCCGTCCTCACCGACAAGGGCAAGCGCGGGCGCTGGGACCCCGCCGAGTTCCTGGCGACCGGGGTCGACGAGATCGGCGCCGTGCTGGCGCGCCTGGGCGAGCTCGGTCTCGACGCCGCGCGCGGGCGGGCCCTCGACTTCGGCTGCGGGGCCGGGCGGCTCTCGCACGGCCTGGCGGCCTCGGGCTTCGCCGAGGTCCTCGGCTGTGACATCTCGCCGACGATGCTCGAGAAGGCCCGGGAGATCGTCCCCGACGAGGCGTGCCGGTTCGTGCAGGTCACCGGCACCGACCTGTCCGCCGTCGAGACCGACTCCCTCGACCTCGTCTACTCGTGCCGGGTGCTCCAGCACATGCCGCCCGCGCTCGCCCACGGCTACGTCCGGGAGTTCTGGCGCGTCGTCCGACCCGGCGGGCTCGTGGTGTTCCAGATGCCGACGCAGCCCTCGGCCTCGCCGGCCGGCCGGGTGCTCGGTGCGCTCCCCGTCCCGGTGGCCCGGGTCCTGCGGCGCGGGATGGAGATGCACGGCACCCCGGAGGCGGACGTGCGCCGGTTGGTCGAGTCCCTGGGCGCGCGGGTGGTGGCTGCCGATCCGGACACCAGCGCCGGGCCTCGGTGGGACGGCAGGATCTACATCACGACATCCGGCTGACCGACGGAGGCGGTGCGTTCCGGGACATTCCCTCCCACACGCCGGCCCGTCGGGCTTACTGTGGAGTCCCGCGCCGGTGGAGCGCCGCAGTGGAGTCCACTGGCCACACCTGCCCGGCTCCGTGCCCGCAGGCGCCATCGCTTCCCCGGGAGCCGGCCATGGCCCTCACCTCAGACAGCAGCGAAGAGCTGGGCCGTTCCCCGGTCCCCGCGGAGCCGCCAGGATCACCTGATCGGTCGATCGTCGGCCAGGTCATCGAGGAGCTGACCACGGAGCGGGACTGGTGCACGCGCTGGGCCCGTCGTCTCATGCTGCTCGAAGCGCTCGCCCTCGCTGCGCTCGGGGCAGGCGGGCTGTGGACGATCGCTCACAGCACGACGGCGGCCGCCACGGTGGTCATGGCCGGGTTCCAGTTCGGGATCGTCCCGTACGTCGTCTGCGTGCTCGCGGCCGTCGCGATCGCGGGCGCCGCCGCCTGGCCGCGCACCGCACTACCCCTGGTGGCCTTCGGCAAGTCCCTGATCTTCGCGGTCTTGTTCCTCGTGTTCGGGGCACTGTCCGCGAACGGCGGCGCCTGGGACCTCAACGCGGCGGGAGCACTCCTGCTCGGCGGTCTGTTCATCGCCGGGTTCGGCGAGTTCGTGCTTCTCCACGCCAAGGAATTCGATCCCGACCCGGGCTCGATGCCGTGACGGGTCGGACCGGGGACAGGCTCACCTGGTGCGCCGCTCAGCTCCGGGGCAGCGTTCGACCGTAGGGCAGAGCTCGACCGCTCAGTAGCGCCACCGGAGCGCCGGCGTCGGCGCGAACGAGCCGGCCACCGCCACACCAGCTCGCGCGGCGCGTGGAAGACACGCCGGTCGACGAGTTCGTCGTCGTTCACGGGTTCTCCCGCTCCCGCAAGCGGGCGAGATGGGTCTCCAGCCGGTCCATCCGGTCTGACCGGGCGTGACTGCCGAGCCTCTGCGTGGCACTGAAGCGCATCATGATGACTGGTCAGTGTGCATCACGATGCTAGGCTGGGCTGATGCGCACGACGGTGAGTCTCGACGACGACGTGGTCGCGGCCGTGGAGGAACTGCGCTCGCGGCGGGGTCTCGGCCTGAGCGCGGCGGTCAACGAGCTCGTCCGCCACGGCCTGGTCGGCCAGGGCGATCGATCGACGTTCGTCCAATCAACGTCATCGGGCCACGCGCGGGTGGATGTCACCAACGTCGCCGACGTCCTTGACATGCTCGACGAGCCGGCCCCGGGATGATCGTCGACGCGAACGTTCTGCTCTTCGCCGAGGACGACACGAGCGCGCACCACGATCGTTGTCGCGCGTGGCTGGAGACGGCGCTGAACGGCCCGGTACGGATCGGCCTGCCCTGGACCTCGCTTCTGGCCTTCCTACGGATCCGAACCAACCCGCGGGTGTACCGCGTGCCGTTGTCCATCGAGGACGCGTGGGAGGTGGCTCGTGCTTGGTTGGCGGCTCCGAGCGCCTGGGTCCCGGTGCCGACGGAGCGACACGCCGACGTCCTCGGCCGGTTGGTCGGTACTCACCGGCCGACGGCCAACCTCCTGCCCGACGCGCATCTGGCCGCGCTCGCTGTCGAGCACGGCGTCGGCGTGTGCTCGGTGGATACCGACTTCGCCCGCTTCCCCGAGCTGCGGTGGACCAATCCGGTGATCGCCTGAGGCAGGGGTCAGCCCACGTCGCTCGCCCCGAGCCCGGGAATCTCGGAGGCTGTGTGCATGACGGTCTCCGTGCGCGACCCGGACTTCAGCGGTGCGCGTCCGGGTGCCTGATCCGCACGACCAGCTGCTCGTCGTCTGCGGTGTAGGCCCGCACAGGTCGAGGAAGCCGGGCAACGTCTCGTCGAACCACCCGACCACGAGCTCGGCGCCGGGCGCACGGGGCAGCTCGTCGACGGCGAACGTGCCGGCCGCGAAGGTCACCGCCAGTTCTCGGGTAGGCCCTCGAACGAGTCGAACCCGTGGGACGTCGCCGTCGCGCAGCTCCGCGATCACCGCGAGCGTCGACCCGCTGTAGACGCGAACTCGAGCGCCATTCCCTTCGCGGGTGCGGCGCGGACCGCGTGTTCGAGCGTCTCGTACTTGTCGAAGTACTGCAGCACATGCCGCCCGCGCTCGCTCACGGCTACCTTCGGGAGTTCTGGCGGGTCGCCCGACGCGGAGGGCCCGTGGTGTTCCAGATGCCGACGTAGCCCTCCGCCTCGCCGGCCTGCCGGGTGCTCGGCGCTCTCCCGGTGCCGGTGGCCCGGGTCCTGCGGCGCGGGATGGAGATACACGGCACCCTGGAGGCGGACGTGCGCCGGCTGGTCGAGTCGCTGGGCGCGCGGGTCGTGGCCGCCGATCCGGACACCAGCGCCGGGCCACGGTGGGACGGCAGGCTCTACATCACGGGCCGCGCCTGACCTGCTGGTAGGTACTTTCGGGTGACCTCTCCGGGGTGCCGAGTACGTCGGCGAGAACCCGCTCACTACCCTCCTGCTGGTGGCCTTGAACACGGGGGGGACGGAGAGCCGCACCTACACGGCCCGTCTGGAACGGCTCGAGCTCGCGGGCTGGAAGCGTCTCCTCGACGTGCAGGCGCCCTACCGGCGCAACCTCCGCCGACTGCTCGGCGGGTGCCGCGTTCTCGACGTCGGCTGCGGGATCGGGCGCAATCTCGTGTCGCTCTCGCCGGACAGCGTGGGTGTCGACCACAACCCGACCTCGGTCGAGGCCTGCCGCGACCGCGGTCTGCAGGCACTCACCGTGGACCAGCTCGAGGAGCGGGGCGACGAGCTCGCCGGCACGTTCGACGGGCTGCTCGCGGCGCACCTGCTCGAGCACCTGCCCCCGGGCACGGGCGCCGACGTGCTGCGGCCCTACCTGCGCTTCCTGCGCCCGGGAGCACGCATCGTGCTGATCTGCCCGCAGCAGCGGGGCTACCGGTCGGACTCCACGCACACCGAGTACCAGGACGACGCGGCCCTCGCGCACATCGTCGCCGACCTCGGGGCCCGGCTCGAGGGGCAGCGGTCGTTCCCCTTCCCCCGGCCGGTCGGCCGGGTCTTCATCTACAACGAGTTCGTCACCGTCGCCTCCTGGGAGGGCGCGTGACCGCGGGCGCGACGGCGTCCACGGCGACGCGGGCCGTACCCGCCCCGGTGCTCGTCGTCCTGCCGGCCCTCAACGAGGCCGAGTGCATCGCACGGGTCGTCCACGAGGTGCGGGGTCACCAGCCCGGTGCCGACCTCCTCGTCGTCGACGACGGGTCGACCGACCGCACCGCCGAGGTCGCCCGGGCCGCCGGTGCGCGCGTGATGTCGCTGCCGTTCAACCTCGGGGTGGGTGGCGCGATGCGGGCCGCCTACCGGTTCGCCTTCGAGGAGGGCTACGAGTGCGTCGTGCAGGTCGACGCCGACGGGCAGCACGACCCGTCGGACATCGCCCGCCTGCGCGCTGCCCTCGAGGGCGCCGACGTCGTGGTCGGGGCGAGGTTTGCCGGCGTCGGGGAGTACGTGGTGCGGGGCCCGCGGCGGTGGGCGATGCGCCTGCTCGCCGCCACGCTCTCGCGGCTGGTGGGCACCCCGCTGACGGACCCGACGTCGGGCTTCCGCATGGTGAACGCCCGTGCGCTGTCGCTGTTCGCGTTCGATTTCCCCGAGGAGTACCTGGGCGACACGGTGGAGGCCCTGGTCCTCGCGAGCCGTGCCGGGCTGCGCATCGCCCAGGTGCCCGTCGCGATGCGCGAGCGGACCACCGGCGCCCCGAGCCAGAACGCCTTCCGGTCCTCGGCCTACCTGGTGCGGGTCGTGACGGCGATCGTGCTGGCCGTCGCGCGCCGCGCCCCGATCGTGCGGCCGGGCTCGACGATCGAGGCCTCGGCGGCCTGAGGTGGCCCGGCTCACGATCGTCAGCATCGTCGTGGCGGTCCTCGCCTTCGTCCTGGTCTTCGAGCTGCTGCGCCGGCGTCGGCTCCGGCAGAAGTACGCCTTCCTCTGGGTTCTCGTCGCCGGGGCGACCGTGCTGCTGTCGGTCTTCCCCGGTGCCCTCGCGCAGGCATCCGCGCTGCTCGGCATCGCGGTGCCGAGCAACCTGCTGTTCCTGGTCTCGCTGCTGATCCTGTTCGGGGTCTCGCTGCAGCTCTCGATCGAGGTCGGGGTGCTCGAGGAACAGAGCAGGCGGCTGGCCGAGGAGGTCGGGGCGCTGCGGCTGCGTCTCGAGGAGGTGGAGTGGCGCACCCGGGTCGAGTCAGAGCAGACGCCGCACGAGCCGCCAGTAGCCACCGACGACGACGTTGACCGCCCGTGCGGCCGCCGCTGATCCGACGACGTGCGGCGCGAGCTCGGGGGTCAGCACCGCGAGCCACTCCCGCTGGGGCACCTGCCGCTCCGCGGCCAGGCGACGGCGCCGTCGCCGCACGTGGCCCCCGTGGTGCAGCAACCACCGCCAGCCCTCGACCTTCTCCCGACGCCAGCCCTGCGCGGTCGCGAGGAGGAACAGCGCCACCTCGAGCGCGAGGAACAGCGGAGCGAGCAGGACCAGCGCCCGCGCGCTCCACAGCGTCGCGACGAGGACGAGCCGGTTGCGTTCCAGCAAGTACATCTTGCGGGGATTGCGCGAGAACTCGTAGTGGTGCAGCGCTCTCGCCGTCGGGATGCATCGCGCGGCGAGGCCGAGCCGCCAGCACCGCAGGCTGAGCTCGGTGTCCTCGAGGTAGGCGAAGTAGGCGTCGTCGAAGCCCTCGAGCCGGTCCCACAGCGCGCGGCGCAACAGCACACAGGCGCCGCTCGCGCTGGCGACGTCGTAGGGCGCGGTCCGCGTCTCCGCTTCCTCGATGCCCCCGGCCCAGCACGTCCCGAGGAGGTGGACCGGATTGCCCGCGCTGTTCAGCACCTCGGGCCGGTCGGCGAACCGGATGCTCGCCATGACCGGCCCGACGCCCGGGTCCCGGGCTGCCGCCGCCAACGCGGCGAGGGTCCCGGGCTCGACGAGGCAGTCGGAGTTCACCAGGGCGAGGAAGTCCCCACTCACGTGCCCGGCACCGAGATTGCAGCCGCCGGCGAACCCGGTGTTGCTGCCCGGACGCACGACCCGGACGTCCTCGCGGTCCTCGACCGGCGCCAGGTCCGCGACCGTGCACCCGTTGTCCACCACGACGAGGTCGACGGCGACGTCGGTCGAGCCGAGGATCGAGTCCACGCACGCCGCGAGCCACGGCTCGTCGCCGTAGGCGAGGACGACGACGCCGAGCGTGGGCCGGTCGGTCACGGATGGTCTCCCCGGCGCAGCGCGCCCAGCTGGATCGCCAGGACGACGAGCGCGGCCACGAGCTGACCCAGGGCGGCTCCCACGACGGCGTCGGGCAGGACGAGGGCGGGTACGACGAGCACGACGGTTCCCACGGCCCAGGAGAGCGAGACGAGCAGGGTCCGGCTCGCGGCCAGGAGCCGCGTCTGGGTGCCCTGGGCGACGAGACCCACGGCCACCGACAGCGCCAGCGCGGCGAGGACGGGGCGGGCCGGCGTCTCGCTCACGGCGAAGAAGGCCCGGATGACCGGCGGCGCCACGAGCACGCTGCCGACGACCCAGACGATCGCCACCGCGATCGCGGCGACGATCAGCCCCGGCGTCGACCGGCGGCGCGGTGCACCCGGCTCGGCGGCCGCCAGGCGAGGCAGCACGAGGGCCTGGATCGCCGGGAACGCCATCACCGGTGCCCGCAGCAGGACCGCGGCGGCCGCGAAGGCGGCGGCGAGGACGCCGTCGGAGGTGCGGCCGGTGGAGATCACCGGACCGAGGTTCCAGACGGCCTGCGAGAACAGGTACAGCGCCGATCCGGCCGCGAGCGTGAGGACCCCGACCCGCACCCCCGTGCCGCCGCGGTCCGGGCGGAGCACCCGCCCGACCGAGGCCCGGGCCCGGCGCGAGACGAGGGCGGTGAGGGCGCCGACGAGCGGGGCGCCCGCGAGGACCGCCGTCCACGCGGTCAGGGCCTCGACGTGGCCCACGAGGAGGCCGCCGGCACCGAGCAGGTAGACCGCCGACTCCGCCCCGAGCGTCGCGGCGAACGGCCCGTACCGGCGGTCACCGGCGAGGGGGCCGCGGACCAGCGAGGACGCCGCCAGCGTGAGAGCGGTGACGAGGAGCAGGACCAGCTCGTCCCACCCGCCGATGATCGGCGCGACGACTGCTCCCGCGGCCACCACGAGCAGGCACACGACGGCCAGGAGCACGAGACCACCGCGCGCGACGGCGCGGACCGGGCCGACGATGCTCTCCCCGCGGGCCCGGCTGCGCGGCACGGTCCGGGTGAGCTCGAGCTCGAGGACGGCGAACGTGCCGCGGCCGACGGTGTTGGAGAGCAGGTAGAACGACGTGAGCGCGGCGAACCCGGCGCCAGGGAGGACCCGCCCGGAGGCCATGAGGAGCAGGTAGGCCGAGCCCGCCACGAAGACGAGGGAGACGGGTACCGCGGCCTGGGCTCCCAGGGAGCGGCGGCGCACGTGGACGGACACGTCGCGTCCCCCTCCCGGGCCAACCCGGTGCCTGCCCGGACACACCGGTGACGGCGACGATAGCGCCGTCGACGGACGGCTCCGTAACGGGCGCCCGCGCGCTGTACACGGTGTCCTCCGCAGCGCGGTCGGGGGTCGTCGCTAGCCTCGCCTCCTCGGGGGAGGGAGGCCGCTGTGGTCCTCGATGCGGTCGCGGTCGTCGTCGCGCTGCTCGTCGTCGTGGTTCCGGGGAGCTGCGGCCTGGTCGCGCTCGGGGTCCGGAGACCGCTCTGGGTCGCGGTCCTCGCGGCGCCCTCGTCGGTCGCCGTCGCCTCCGTCACCGGTGTCCTGACGGGCGTCGTCGGCGCCCGCTTCGGGGTGGTGGCCCTGGCGGTCGCCTCGGTCGTGCTGGCCGCGGTCGGGATCGTCCGCGTGGTCCTACGCGGCCGTCGGCGGGTGACCGACGCTCCCGTGCGCCGGGGCCGGGCCGCGCCGCCCGCCGTGCTCGGCGTCGTGGCCGCGGCCGTCGCCGTGCTGGTGAGCACCCTGACCTGGCTCGGCGGGTTCGGGTGGTCCCTGCGGACCTATCCGCAGGAACACGACATGATCTTCCACCTCGCGCTGTCCTCGTACATCGCGCGGAGCGGTGTCGGTGCGCCGTGGGAGCTCGCCCCGACCGACGTCCTCACCGGTGGCGGCGCGCTCTTCTATCCGGCGGGCCTGCACCTGCTCGCCGCTGTCGTGACCCAGCTGACCGGTAACGTCGTCGTCGCGGTCAACGCGCTTGCGCTGGTCCTGGTCGGGGTGGGCTTCCCGCTCACGCTCGCGGTCCTCACGGCGGCGGTCGGGCGCGCCACGGGCTACGCCCGCGACACCGCGGCGGGTGCGGGCGGGGTGGCGGCGGTCCTCGCGGCGACCATCTACCGGCCCGGCGTCCAGCTGGCCCACGACGGCGGCATCCTCCCCAACGCCGTCGCCTTCACCATGTCCGCGGCCGTCCTCGCGGCCCTGGCGTCCTGGCGGCGGGTGCCGCGCGCGGTCCTCCTGGGTGCCGGCGTCGCCGCGGCCGGGGCCGCCGCCGTGCACCCGAGCGCCCTCGTGACCATCGGCGTGACGGCCGCCGTCTACCTCGCGGTCGACGTGCTGCGCCGGGGACGACGGGATCTGGTGCCGTTCGTCCGAGCCCTCTGGCCAGCGACGGTCCTCGGCGTCGTCCTCGCCCTCCCGACCCTCCTGTTCGGGTCGTCCGCCGTCGCGACGACCACGGCGTTCGTGACCGCGACACCGAACCGGCCGGTCGCGGTCGCCGTCGGGAAGGCCCTGACGTTCGCCTACGGCGGGTACCTCGACCCCGACAGCACCCGCTCCCAGGTGGCGGCGGCGGCCCTGGTGGTGGCCGGCGTCCTGGTCCTGGTGGTGGCCCGCCGGTGCGTCGCGCTGCTCGCCGCGGCCGGGGTGTGGCTGCTGATCGTCGTGTCCTACTTCGTCGGGCCGGGCAAGGGGCCCGCCGGATTGGTCACCGGCTTCTTCTACAACTCGGAGCCGCGGGTGTGGTCGCACCTGACCCTGCTCGGCGTCCCCGCGGGCGCGCTCGGGATCGCAGTCGCCGCGCGCTGGGTCGCGCGCCGGGCACCCGGTCTGTCCCGGCCGGTCCTGCCGTGGGTGACGGCAGGACTGCTGCTGGTGCTCGTCGCCGCTTACGTCGCCGGACCGGGCCGCTCGTACGCCCGCATCAACGAGAACGCGGTCGCGGCGCGCTTCACCACCCCCGACTTCACCCGGGTGACCGGGGACGACGAGGCGGCGGCCGCCTGGCTCGCCGGCCAGGTCCGGCCGGGTCAGCGCATCCTCAACTCGGCCAACGACGGCTCCACGATCCTCTACACCGAGTACGGCCTGCCGATCGTGAACCTCGCGACGCTCGGGAGTGCGAGCGCCCCGTACACCTACCAGTTGCTCGGGGGATTCCGGGACTACCCGACCGACCCCGTGGTGCGGCGGGACCTGCTCGACCTGGACGTCGACTGGCTCTACGTCGACGCGCAGGCCCCCGCGATCGGCGTCGGCGGCGCGCCGGACCACTGGCCGCAGGCGGACCGGCTGACCGTGCCGCGTGGGTTCGAGAACCTGATTGGGCTGCCCGGCCTCACCCCGGTCTTCCGCGCCGGGACCGTGACCGTCTACCACCTCGATCCAGCGGTGGTCGCCCGCCTCTGAAGGGGGCCCGGATGCCCGCGCTACCCTCGGTCGCCCGAGCGCCGAAGGAGTACCTGGTCGCCCGATGAGCACGGCCGGACTGCGCAGGACCCCATCCGCGCCCGACGTCGAGGCGCCCCGTCGTACCCCTGCGCCGGTGGTCGCCCTCGGCGGCCTCGTCGTCGCCGTGCTCGTGTGCCTCGTCCTGCAGGCCGCGATCAGCCACCTGCGGATCCCGTTCCCGACCTACGCCGCGTCCGCGATCGCCGCGACGTGCAGCGCGGTCGTCGTCACCGCCCTCGTGCTGCTCGCGGCCTCCGGCCGTCGCGCCGGCTCCTCCGCGGGCACCCTCGCCGTCCCGGGGCTGCTCGCCGCACTGGTGACACTGTGGCCCGGGCTGCTGCTGCAGGGCACTCACTACTACCTCGGCGGCATCTCGATCGACCAGAGCTTTCGCACGCAGGCCCTGGCCCGCTATGCCGCTACGTCGTCGCTGACCGACATGAACTACCTCGGCCTGCCGTCCTACTACCCGGCCGGCTGGTTCTGGCTGGGTGGACGCGCCGCGGATCTCGGCGGCGTCCCGGCGTGGGAGTTCTACAAGATCTGGGCGATCCTGACGCTGGCCGTCGCGTCCTGGGCCGCCTTCGCCGCGTGGCGCCTCGTCCTCTCGCCGGGACGGGCGGTCCTCGTCGCGACCGCCACCGCCGTCGTCGGGCTCGGGGTCTCCTCGGCCGAGCCCTACGCCTGGCTGCTCGTCGCCCCGATGCCCGCGGTCGCGGTGATCGCGTGGCGTGCGATCCGGGCCGACGAGTGCCGGCTCCGGAGCCTCGCCCTCGTCGCGGCCGCCGTGTACCTCGGCGTCGCGGCCATGACCTACTCGCTGCACGCCGGGTTCTTCGGGGTGTACGTCGTGGTGACGGCGCTGTTGCCGACCCGCGGGCGCCCGGCCCGCCACGTCGTCCCGCGGGTCCGACGGGCCGCCCTCGTCGTCGCGATCGGCCTGGTGCTCGCGCTGGTGGTGTGGGGGCCGTTCGCGGTCTCGGCACTGGGGCAGGGCCTGCCGCGCAGCGATGCCCAGCGCTACCTGCCCGAGGACGGTGCCGTCTGGCCGTTCCCGATGCTCCAGCCGTCGTCGGTCGGGGCGATGTGCCTCGTCGGGCTGATCGGCATCGTCGTCGCCTGGAACCTGCGGGCCCGCCTCGCCCGACCGCTCGCGGTCCTGATCCTCCTGGTCTACGCCTGGTTCGCCCTGACTCTGCCGGCGTTGCTGGTGGGGCAGACGACCCTCGCGTTCCGGCTCACGCCGGTGGTCGAGCTCGTGCTGGTGTGCGCCGGGGTGCTGGCCGCGGTCGAGGGCCTCGTCCTCGCTCGCGACCGGTGGCCGGTCGCGGGGCCGCGGCTGCGCGTCCTCGGTGCGGTGCTCGGCGTCGTCGTGCTCGCGGCCTGTGCCCAGGGCGCGCTCTCGACCGACGGCGACGCCGTCACGGAGGCCTACTCCGATCCCTACCCGAGCACCGGTGCGCCGGCGGTGGGCGCCTTCGATCCGTCGCGGAACGACTCCTGGGCGCCGCAGCTCGTCGCGACGGTGGACCAGCTCTCGGGGCGGCCGGCGTCCGAGATGGTGGTGCAGGGTGGCCCGACGCAGTTCTTCGTGGCGGAGCCCTTCCACGGCTTCCAGCAGTCCACGCCGCACTACGCGAACCCGCTGGCGCAGTACGAGCAGCGCAACGACGCGCTGAAGGAGTGGGCCCGCGCGTCCGGCCCCGACGACCTCCTGCGCCGCCTCGACACGTCCCCTTGGCCTGCGCCGCGCGCGTTCCTGTTCGGGCGGGGACCGGGCGGGGCGCTCGGCACGACGATCGTGCACGACGTGTTCCCGCGGTACCCGAACGTCTCGACGGAAGCGGTGGTCTTCCCGTCCCGGCTGTTCGACTCGCCGGCGTTCGCGCGCCGTGACGTCGGGCCGTGGACGGTGGTCGTGCGGCGCTGAGCCGGTGACGGCTCAGCGCACCGGTTCGACGAAGACCCGGCGGGAGTCGGAGGGGTTGCGAGGGTCGGAGGGGTCGGGCCAGGACCCGTCGAGCCGGAATCCCGGCCCGACCGGACCGGGCGTGTCGAAACCGGGAGTCACCCGCCACATGGCTCTGACCGGTGCACGACGATCGAGGTACCGGTAGTTGACCCCCAACAGGGCCTGCACCGGTCTCGGCAACGTCGGGAGGAGCTGGTCGAGCGCGCCGGGGAGGTATCCGCGATCGGAGAGCCCGTCG
>JAICLN010000149.1 GCA_025925615.1 Actinomycetospora sp.
CGGGCGACGATGCGCCCGCCCGCCTTCTCGACCTCGACGACGGTCCGGTCGAGGTCCTCGCGGGTCGCGGGCGGGTACTTGCCGACCACGGTGTCGATGCCCGCGCACAGGTCGACGGCGACGACGTCCGCGCCCTCCCCGGCGAGCCGCACCGCGTGGGCACGGCCCTGCCCGCGGGCGGCCCCGGTGACGAGGACGACCTTGCCCTCCACACGTCCGGTCACGGTGGTTGCTCCCTCGCAGCAGAGACGGCTACACGGAGCGCGACTGCGCGTCCCAGTACGGGGCGCGCAGGTCACGCTTGAGGATCTTCCCTGTGGGTGCCTTCGGCAGTTCGGCGACG
Source organism: Actinomycetospora sp. (assembly GCA_025925615.1). GTDB lineage: Bacteria > Actinomycetota > Actinomycetes > Mycobacteriales > Pseudonocardiaceae > Actinomycetospora. The sequence goes on from JAICLN010000149.1 coordinate 344, forward strand.
AACTCGACCGAGCGCGGCTTCTGGTAGGACGCCAGGTGCGCCCGGGCGGTCTCGACGATGTCGGCCTCGGTGGCGCTCGTGCCGGGCTTGAGCACGACGAAGGCCTTGACGCTCTCGCCCCACTCCTCGTCCGGGACGCCGATCACAGCGCACTCGAGGACGGCCGGGTGGTGGTTGACGGCCTCCTCGACCTGCACCGAGTAGATGTTCTCGCCGCCCGAGATGATCATGTCCTTGGCGCGGTCGACGATGAACACGTAGCGCTCGGCGTCCCAGGTCGCCAGGTCGCCGGTCCACATCCAGCCGTCGCGCAGGGTGTCCGCGGTGAGGTCGGGCCGGTTCCAGTAGCCTGCCATGTTGGCCTCGGAGCGCACCAGGATCTGCCCGACGGTACGGCCGTCGTTCGGGACCGGGTTGCCGTCGACGTCGACCACGCGCACCGAGGTCACGAAGCCCTCGCGCCCGCAGGAGGCCAACCGCTCGGGGTGGATCCCGTTCACGGCGGCGTGGTGGTCCTCCTGGGACAGGAAGCACATCGTCGTGCCCTCGGTCTGGCCGTAGCCCTGGATGAGGGTGCACGGGAAGGCCTGCAGCGCGTTCTTGACCACGGCCGAGGGCATCGGGCCGCCGCCGTACTGGATGTTGCGCAGGCTCGCGATGTCGTAGCCGTCGAAGCCGGGCACGGCCATCATCCAGTTCAGCATCGTGGTGATGCCGAGGAAGGCCGAGACCCGCTCCGCCTCGATGATCTCCAGCGAGCGCCTGGCCTCGAAGTTCATCAGCACCAGCGGGCAGCCGTGGCGCAGGTAGTTCATCGAGAGCACGACCGGGATGTGGTACATCTGCCCGGTCAGCATGTAGACGTCGGTGGGCACGATGCGCTCGGCGACGGTCTGGTTGAGCATCCCGAACGACGCGCTGCGGTGGGTGTGCAGGGCGCCCTTCGAGGCCCCCGTCGTGCCGCCGGTGTAGAGGATGAAGAACGGGTCGTCGTCGCCGACGTGGCCCGAGTCCGTGGGCTCGTCGTCGGACGACGCGGCCAGCAGCCGCTCGTAGGAGCCGTCGCCGTCCGGGCCGTAGGACAGCCACGCGTCGACGTCGACCCGCCGGGCCAGCTCGGCGTCGAGCTCGGCCCAGCGCGACCGAAGCCCGTCGGGGGTGTCGACGACGGCGTCGCCGCCCGGGGTCAGCGCCGCCCACTTCTCGGGAATCCGACCGATGTTGACCATGTCAGTAGGGCAGGTCGAGGTAGAGGAAGCGGTCCGCGATGAGCCACCCGTCGTCGCGGCGCACGAACTGGTCGCGGTACCAGCCGCTGGAGAGCACCCGGATGGCCCCACCCTCGATCGAGAGCAGCGTGAGGTTGCTGATCACCGTCGCGGCGTCGGCGCTCTCCTTCTCGATCCACGTGTTGGAGAGGTTGTGGCGGCGCTGGTCGGTCTGGGCGGCCATCGAGTCCGCGTGCAGGGCACGGATCGCGGCCCGGCCCTCGAACGGGCCGACGAGCGCGGCGCCCCGGCCGATCTGCAGCGCCATGCGGGCGTCCTCGGTGAAGCAGCTCGCGATGAGGTCCGGGTCGGCCTCGTCGTAGCCCCAGGACGCCTTCCCGAGGATGTTCTCGAACGTGTCGCGCGCGGTCATGACCGGACCTCCGGGGTGAAGTCGAGGAGCAGGCGGCCCGGGGCCCGGGTGAACACCCCGGTCTCGGTGGGCGGCTCCCCGTCGGCGAAGCGGATGTCGGACATCGCGTCGAGCAGGTCGTTGACCCCGACCTCGATCTCGAACAGCGAGAGCAGCGCGCCGACGCAGAAGTGCCGCCCGAGACAGAAGGCGAGGTGGTCCGCGGCGGCGGAGAAGGCGCGGGAGTGGTCGAGGTCGCCGCGCAGCACGTCGAACACCTCGGGGCGGTCGAAGCGCCGCTCGTCCCGGTTGGCGGCCCCGATCAGGCAGATCACCGTCCGGCCGGCCTCGACGACGCCGCCGGAGAGCTCGACGTCCTCCGCCGGCTGCCGCATGATCATGTGCACGGGCGGCGACCAGCGCAGCGTCTCGGCGAACGCCGCGGGGATGAGCGTCCGGTCGGCGCGCACGGCCTCGAGCTGCGCGGGGTGGGCGACGAGGTCGGCCACCAGGCTCGTGATCGCCTTGTCGGTCGTCTCCCCGCCCGCGGTGAGCAGCAGGCTGCAGAAGGCCTTGATCTCCTCGTCGGTCATCGACTCGCCGTCGATCTCCGCCCGGCACAGCGTCGAGAGCAGGTCGTCGCCCGGCTGCTCCCGGTGCTCGCGGACCCGGGGGATCATGTAGTCCTCGAACTCGGCCTTGGTCCGCAGGCCGGCCGCGGCCACGGCCTCGTCGCCGGCGAGGTTCCCGAGGAACCCCATGATCGACGTGTACCACCCGTGGAAGCGGTCGTGGTCGGTGCGCGGCAGCCCGAGCATGTCGACGATGACGTTGATCGGGAACCGGGTCGCGAAGGCGTCGACGAGGTCGACCCGCCCGTCGGCGCGGAACGCGTCGATCAGCTCGCGGGAGTTGCGCCGGATCGTCGGGCCGAACCGCTCCTGCAGTGACCGGCCGCGGAAGGCCGGCGCGACGAGCGCGCGGTGCGTGGAGTGCTCGCGGCCCTCCATCTGCAGGATGGTGCGTCCGTGGACCGGCTCGAGCTGCCACGCGTAGTTCTCGCTCGTGAACACCGGGTCCTTGAAGGCCCGCTGGACGTCGTCGTAGCGGCTGATGACATAGGTCTGCATCGCCTCGTGCCAGACGAGCGGGAACTCGTCGCGCAGCAGCCGGTAGGCGCCGTACGGGTCGCGCGCGAACTCCGGCGAGAGGAGGTCCGGCGGTTCGAGTGTGGACGTCATGAAGCCCCCGACCTGCGACGACGGTGACGCGGGAGTACCTACCGATCGTTTGGTACTCGTTCAGGAGACTAGCATCACACCCCGCCGGGTCAACCCTGTCGTTGCCTCGGGGCCCGCCTCGACGAGGGGCACACCGCGCAGCCCGGGCGGCCGTCGGACCTGCCTCACGTACTCGTGATCACCGGGCAGGGCGGGGTCGGGGCGGGGTCGGCGGCCCGACCGGCGCGGGGCAGGGGCGGGGTCCGCGGCCCGGCCGGCGCGAGGGCGGGGCGGTCGACCCGGCGAGGGGCACACCACGCAGCCACGACAGCCTCCGGACCTGCCTGCCGTACTCGTGATCACCGGCCGTGCCGACACCTGGGTCGGCCGACCCGGCGAGGGGCACACCACGCAGCCCCGGCGGCCTCCGGACCTGCCTGCCGTACTCGTGATCACCACACCGGGCGCGACGTGGACCGGCTGATCCGGCGACGGGCACACCAGGCAGCCCCGGCGGCCTCCGGACCTGCCTGCCGTACTCCTGATCACCGAGGACGGGAGCCCGGCTACCGAGGGGAAGGCGACGGGCGGCGCTCCTTGACCATCGTGCGCGCCCCTGCGAACGTGTCGAACAGTCGTTTGGTAGGCGGGAGGGCTCGTGGCGAGGTACGACGTGGTGGTCATCGGCGCCGGCGCGGCGGGGCTCACGGCGGCGTCGCTGCTCGCGGTCGAGGGCAAGCGGGTCTGCCTGCTCGAGCGCTCCCCGCACCTCGGCGGCCGGGGGATGGCGGTGCCCGACGAGGGGTTCACCGTCAACGTCGGCGGCCACCTCATCGAGGACCCCGGCTCCGGGCTGACGAAGGTCTTCGAGCACGTCGGCAAGCAGCTGGTGCACGGCGAGGTCTCGGCCGAGATGCCGATCTGGGACCACGAGCGCAACCGCTGGGGCTCGATCCGGGACCGCTACGCGGGCAGCAAGAGCGAGCTCAAGAAGGTCATCAAGGCCCTCCTGGCCACCGAGTGGGACGAGCTCGACCGGTGGGACGACCGCCCACTGCGCCAGTGGCTGCACCAGCACACCGACGACCAGGGCGTCGTCGACCTCTTCGAGTTCATCACCGTCCTCGAGTGCATGACCGACAACTGGTGGGACCACTCCGCCAGCGACAACCTCTTCGTCCGCAAGATGCACTTCGCCGAACGGGGCACCGCGGCCTACTCCTGCTGGCCCGGCCAGGGCTGGGACGGCATGTGGGCCGACCTCGCCGACGCGTTCACCGCGGCCGGCGGCGACCTCCGGCTCGGCACCCCGGTCGAGCGCGTCGTCATCGAGGACCGCCGGGTCAAGGGCGTCGCGATCGCCCGCCAGCCGCGCGTGCTGCCCAACGAGTTCTTCGAGGAGGAGATCCTCGAGGCCGACCACGTGATCTGCACGCTGCCCGTGTGGCACGTGCTGGACGTCGTCGACGAGGGCGATCTCCCGGACTGGTACGCCGCCCAGATCAAGTTCCTGGCTCAGGATCGGTTCCGCATCTCGTGGCTCGGGCTCTACCTGGCCACCGAGGAGCCCGTCCACCAGTACGACCCGCGCGAGCTCTCGACGTGGCTGCGGACCCCGAACACCGCGCTCAGCGGCTTCATGTTCAACCAGACCGCGATGGACCCCTCGTGCTCGCCGGAGGGCACCCAGCTGCACGTCATGGGCGGAATCTTCCCGGGCGAGAAGGGCCGGGACCGGGCGTGGCTGCGGCAGCAGATGGCGCAGTTCGAGGCGGACGTGACGCAGATGTGGCCGGGCTTCGCGACGTCCGTGTGGCGTCGCCGGCACCTGGTCTTCGAGCCGAGCTTCGGCGTGATCCAGAAGCCCGGGCTCGTCGGGATGTACCGGCCGCACTGGCGCCCGCCCGGCACCGAGGGCCTGTGGTTCGCCGGCGAGACGTTCCGCAGCCGCGGCATCGGCACCGACCGGGCCGCCCGGGCGGCGCTGACCGTGGTCGAGGAGTACCTGGGCCGGCGGCTGGCCACGTTCGGCGACGGCTGGCGGTACTGACGTGGCCGGCCTGGAGCTGGGCGTCCCCGGGCAGATCATGCCGCCGGCCGACGCCGCCGTGCGGTTCGCGAAGCGCAGTGAGGACGAGGGCTTCGACGCGGTGTGGTGGCCCGACCACCTCATGGGCTGGCACCCGGACTCGATGTGGACCCCGGACCTCACCCCGCTGGCGGATCTCCAGCCCAGCCCGCACGTCTACTTCGACCCGGCCGTGATGATGGGCGTGGTCGGCGCCGCCACCGAGCGGATCCGCGTCGGGGTCTGCGTCACCGACCTCATCCGCCGCCACCCCGCGATGGCGGCCCAGACCGCGCTCACCCTCGACCACGTGACGAAGGGCCGCGCGATCATCGGGCTCGGCAGCGGGGAGCAGCTCAACGCGACGCCCTACGGGATGCCGTTCGACGCCCCCGTCGCCCGGCTCGACGAGGGCCTCGACGTGATGCGCCTGCTCATGACGGCCGACGGCCCGGTCGACTTCGACGGGCGCTTCCATCACCTCGAGCGCGCCGTGCTCGGCCTGCAGCCCTTCGGCGAGCAGCCGCCCGAGATCTGGACCGCCGCGCACGGGCCGCGGATGCTGCGCCTGACCGGGCGCAAGGCCGACGGGTGGCTGCCCACCAAGCTCGGCCCCGCCGAGTACGGCACCGCGCTCGACACGATCCGCGAGTCCGCCGAACGCGCCGACCGCGACCCGGACGTGATCACGCCGGGGATGCTCGGCTACGTCCTCATGGGTCCCGACGCCGAGACGGTGCAACGGCTCACCGAGGCCCCCCTGGTGCGGGCGCTGTGCGTGCTGCTGCCCGCCCAGGTCTTCCGCGACCTGGGCGTCGACGGGCCGTACCCGAGCCACCCGCGGAGCATCCAGGGGAGCACGCCGATAGGGGATGCGGGCAGTCGAGCGGGCTCCGGCTTCCACGACTTCATCCCGACGGCCATCGACCGCGCCGAGTCGCTGCGCATCATCGACGCCATCCCGCCCGCAGTGGTGCGCCACTACGCCTTCGCCGGCACCCCCGACGAGGTCGCCGAGCAGATCGAGGAGTACGTCGACCGGGGTCTGCGCCACCTCGTCATGTGGAACATCACCGCCTTCGGCGACCCGTTGCTGGCCCGCTGGTCGTTCGGCGCGATGTCCGACCTGCGCAAGCGACTCACGTCGTGAGCGCGCCCGTACCCGACGTCGTCACCCGGTACTTCGCGGCGGTCGACGCCGAGGACTGGGCGGCGGTCGGAGACCTGTTCACCGACGACGCCGAGCTGGCCGCGGTGGGTGCGCCGGTCCGCCACGGCCGCGAGGCGATCGCCGCGCACTTCCCCTGGACGCTGAAAGCGCTGCCGGTCCACCACGACGAGCCCACGCGGATCGTCGTCGCAGGCACCGTCGTCCTCGTCGAGGTCCACTTCACGGGCCGGAACCGCGCGGGCGACGCGGTGGTGTTCGACGCCGTCGACGTCTTCGACCTGAACCCGGACGGGACCGCCATCGCGCGGCTCACTAGCTGGTACGACACCGCCGCGGTCGCCCGGATGGTGCGGCCGTGACGGTGCTGCGCGGTCTCGGCGTGACGCTGCCGGTCGACGAGGGCCTCTCCGCCGGGCAGTACCTCGACCTCGCGCGGCTGGCCGAGGACCGCGGCTTCACCGACGTGCTGGTCGGCGAGGTGGCCGGGCCCGAGGTGTTCGCGATGCTCGGGATGATCGCCGCCTCGACCGACCGGATCCGTCTCGGGAGCGGCATCGTCGGGATCTATCCCCGGACCGCCGTGCTGACCGCGATGGGCTTCGCGACCCTCGCCTCGCTCGCCCCCGGCCGGGTGCTCGCCGGGGTCGGCGCGTCGAGCCCGATCGTCGTCGAGGGGTGGCACGGCCTGCCCTTCGACGCCCCGCGCAGCCGCAGCCGCGAGTTCGTCGAGGTGCTGCGCTCGGTCCTCGCCGGGGACCGCACCGACGCCGACGGCGAGCACGTGCGCTCCCACGGGTTCCGCGCGGCCCTGGCGCCGGTCGACGTGCCCGTCATGCTCGCCGCGATGAACCCGCGGATGCTGCGCCTGGCCGGGGCGGTCGCGGACGTCGCGTTCCTGACCTGGACCCCGCCCGACGAGTACGGGCCGAAGATCGAGCTCGTCCGCGAGGGCGCCCGGGCGGCCGGACGCGACCCCGACGACGTCGGGATCGCCGCGTCGTTCTGGGCCTACGCCGGCGACCGGGCGGACGAGGCCCGCGAGCGGATGCGCCGGTTCGTCCTGCAGTACGCGATGGTGCCGACCCACCGGCCGTCCTTCCGGCACAGCGTCACCGGCCTCGAGCGGGCCGCCGAGGCCTGGGCCGCCGGCGACCGGCGGGCCGCGCTGCGCGCCGTCGACGACCCGGCCGTCGACGCCATGTGCGCCGTCGGCACCGGCGAGGACGTCGCCGAGCGGGTCGAGGCGATGCGGCGGGCCGGGGTCGACCTGCCGATCGCCCTCACCCCCGGCGCCGAGCCCGGCGACGCCGAGGGACCGGCCCACACGATCGAGCGCGTGGCCGCCGCGACGGCGAAGGTGGAGCGATGACGGACATGTCGAGCGTCGACCAGGTGACCGCCGCGATCCCGCCGGACGCGGGACTGCTGCGCATCGACCACGTGGCGGTGGGCGTGACCGATCCCGCCGAGGGCGTCGCGCTGTTCGGTGACGCCCTCGGCGGGCGGTTCCTCTTCGGCGGGGACAACGACCGGCAGGGCATCCGCATCGTCCAGTTCGCGCTGCCCGGCGGGATGAAGATCGAGCTGATCAGCCCCCTGCGCGACGACGCCGCGGTCGCCCGGTTCCTGGCGCGACGCGGACCGGGCGTCCACCACATCACCATGATCTTCGCCGACGTCGAGGTGGCCGTCGCGCGCCTCACCGGCCTCGGCTACGAGGTGGTCGACGTCGACCTCGCACACCCGACGTGGCGGGAGGCGTTCGTCCGGCCCCGCTCGGGCTGCGGGACCCTGCTCCAGCTCGCCGACACCAGCCAGCGCTGGGACGCCCCGCCCGCGTCGGGCATCACCCTCGCCGACGTCCTGGCCGGCCGCGTGGTGTTCACCGAGGACGAGCGCGCCGTCCTGCGCTCCGGCGGCTAGGCACCGTCCCGGGAAGGGTCACCTGACGTCAGCGGGGAGTGATTCCGCGCAGGAGGGCGTCCACCAGGCGGCCGGGCATCTCGGCGTCGACCGGTTCCCGGCTGAGGACCACGCGGAAGTGCACGGGGCTCACGAGCATCTCGATGACCAGCTTCAGGGTCTCCTCGCCCAGGTAGAGCTCGCGCCACTGCGTCCCGGGCAGTGGGAAGTCGGGCGCGTCGCGCCAGACGACGTCGCGTCCGTGCCGGATCGCGCCGAGCGGTCCGAACCGGCCCGACCGTGGCACCCCCACGACCGCGCGATCCCGCTGTCCCCGGGTGAGGCCACCCTCCTCGAGGTCGAGATCTGGCCGACGAGCATCACCCTCGCTCCGGGCGAGCGGCTGCGCCTGGAACTGGTGGCCGGCGACAGCGACATGGGGATGATGGCCCACGACCATCCCGCCCTCCACCGGCCCGCGACGGGCGCGGCGATCCACCTCGGCGGGGGGCACGCCTCCCACCTGCTCGTCCCGGTGATCCCTGCGAGCGACTGACGGCGCCGTCGCTCACCCCGGCTTGGCGATCACCATGACGGCGAGCCGCCAGTCGAACCACGGCTCGGGCGGCTGCGCCGCGATCGCCCGGGCGACGTGGCCGTCGAAGAGTTCGGCGGCGACGGTGGCCCGCCGATCCGCATCGAGGCCGCGGAGCAACGAGGGGCCGAACGACACGCGGAGGGCGGCGGCCACGGTGGCTCCGTAGGTGGAGGCCCCGTCGGCACGGGTCTGTTGCCACAACGGATCGCCGAGGTCCACGAGCTCCAGCTGCTCGAGGACCAGGTCGCCGCCGTCGACGAACGGGGCCCGCCACTCGGCCTCGGTGCGGTACCACGCCGGGATCGTCATCGCGGCCCGTTCCGCCTCGGTGACGACGCCGCGCTCGACCAGGCCCTGCAGACCGCGGGCGACCTCGTCCATCGGGCGCTCCGCCCCGGACCGACGGGTGCGCCCGTCCCCGTGGGCCGCGCCGACGAGGACCACCAGCCGCGCCCCGGGCAGCATC
>JAICLN010000053.1 GCA_025925615.1 Actinomycetospora sp.
CCTCGGCGAGCGCGACGACCGTTCCGGTGCTCGGCAGGAAGCCGCTCTCCGGGTCTTCTGCGTAAAGCCGGGCCTCGATGGCGTGTCCGGTGAGGACGACGTCGTCCTGCGCGATGCTGAGCCGCTCCCCCGCGGTCGACGAGACGCTGCGCGCCGAGCTCGGGTCCGCCGCTGTCGCCGCCGGGAAGGCCATCGGCTACACCGGCGCCGGCACGGTGGAGTTCGTCCTCGACCAGCACGGTGCGTTCTTCTTCCTCGAGGTCAACACCCGGCTGCAGGTCGAGCACCCGGTGACGGAGCTGGTGACCGGGCTGGACCTCGTCGCGCTGCAGCTGCGGATCGCCGAGGGCCACCCGCTGCCGGCCGAGGTCACGGGCGCGCGGATCGACGGGCACGCGATCGAGGTCCGCCTCTACGCCGAGGACGTCCCCGCCGGATACCTGCCCGCGACGGGGACGCTGCACCGCTTCGCGATCCCTGCCCTGCGCGGCGTCCGCGTCGACGCCGGGGTGACCGACGGCTCCGTCGTCAGCCCGCACTACGACCCGATGCTCGCCAAGGTCATCGCCCACGGCGCCACCCGCGCCGAGGCCGCCCGCACCCTGGCCCGCGCGCTCGCGCAGGCGTCGATCCACGGCGTGACCACCAACCGCGACCTGCTCGTCGGCATCCTGCGCGACGAGGAGTTCCTCGCCGGCCGGACCGACACCGGCTACCTGCCGCGGCACCCCGAGCTCGTCACGCCCGAGCCCGACGACGGCGAGGCGGTGCGGGCGATCGCGGCGGCGCTCGCGTTGCAGGCCGAGCACCGGACCGGTGCGCCCGTCCTGCGGGGTCTGCCGTCGGGCTGGCGCAACGTCGGCGGGCCGCCGCAGGCCGTGTCCTACGCCGTCGGCGAGCGCACGCTCGACGTGACCTACGCGTTCCGCCGGGAGGGCCTGACGGCCCAGGTGAGCGGGTTTGGTCGCCCGGACGGCGAGATTCGTTCACATGGTGCGGCGCCGGACTCCGTCACCCTGGAGATCCAGGGGGTCCGCCGCACCTATGCCGTTCACCGCGCCGGCGGGCAGACCTTCGTCGACGGGCCCGACGGGTCCAGCGCCTTCCGCGACGTCCCCCGCTTCGCCGACCCCAACGCCGTCGCGCACGCCGGCTCGCTGCTCGCGCCCATGCCCGGCACCGTCGTGCGGGTGCTGGCGGCGACCGGGGACAGCGTCAGTGCGGGCGCGGCCCTCGTCGTGCTCGAGGCGATGAAGATGGAGCACACCGTCGCGGCGCCGGTCGACGGCGTCGTCGGGGAGATGCACGTCGCGCCGGGCGACCAAGTCGAGACGCGGCAGGTCCTCGCCGTCGTGGAGGAGCCCGAGGAGGCGGCGTCGTGACCGCCGTCGAGCAGGCGACCGGCACCACCGTCGATGCGCTCTTCCGCCGCGCGTTCCGCGTGTTCGCCGACCGGGTTGCCGTCACCTCGGACCAGCCCGGTGAGGAGCCCTGGACCTACCGCGAGCTGGGCGAGCGCACCGACCGGCTCGCCGCCGGGCTGCACGCGTCCGGGCTGCGCCGCGGCGACCGGCTCGCGGTCCTCTCCGAGACCCGGCCCGAGTACGTCGAGCTCTACATCGCCGCCGCCCGCCTCGGCGTCGCGCTGATCACGCTCAACGTGCGGCTGCACCCCGACGAGCTCGCGGTCATCGTCACCAGTGCCGCTCCGGCCGCGCTCGTCACCTCCGGCGGCCTCGCCCCGAACGCCGAGGCCATCCGCGACCGGGCACCGAGCGTCACCGCCTGGTACTCGCTCGACGCCACCCCCGGTTTCGACCCTCTCCCCCGCTCCGAGGGCCCCGCCCCTGAGCCTGCCACCCAGCCCGACGACCTCCACGTCGTCCTCTACACCTCCGGCACCACCGGGCCGCCCAAGGGCGCGATGATCACCCAGCAGGCCGCCGCGATCCGCGGGCTGCGCCTCGCGCAGTGGTTCGGGCTCACCCCCGACGACGGGTTCATCGGCTGGACCCCGATGTTCCACTGCGCCGGCGACGAGTCGCTCTACGGGACGTTGCTGACCGGCGGACGGTTCGCCTGCCTGCGCCGGGCGGACCCGACGACGATCCTCGACCTCATCGAGCGCGATCGGCTCTCCTGGACCCTGCTGCTCCCCGGCGTCATCACCGACGTGTTGGCTGAACCGGTCGGGACGCGGAACCTGGAGTCGTTCCGCTTTGCGATCGGCTACGCGAACATGATGCCGACGGTCGTGGAACAGCTCACGACGAAGTACGGCATCGCCTTCTGCGACGCGTTCGGGCAGACCGAGACCAGCTACGTCCTCGCCCACGGGTTCTCCGGCCCGGGCACGACCCCGCACCTGCGCAAGACCCAGACGCCGCTGGTGGACGTGCGCATCGTCGACCCGGACATGACCGAGGTCCCCGACGGCACCCCGGGCGAGTGCGTCGTGCGCGGACCGGGCCTGATGGCGGGCTACCTCGACGACCCGAAGGCCACCGACGAGGCCTTCCACGGCGGCTGGCTGCACACCGGTGACGTCCTGCGGCGCAACGAGGACGGCACGCTCTCCTTCGTCGACCGCGTCAAGTACCTGATCAAGACCGGCGGCGAGAACGTCTACCCGGCCGAGGTCGAGGGCGCGATCTCCGGCCATCCCGGCGTGCAGGAGGTGGCCGCGTACGGCGTGCCCGACGAGCGGTGGGGCGAGACGGTGAAGGTCGCCGTCGTGCGCGCACCGGGGTCGGACATCAGCGCCGACGAGATCGTCGAACGCTGCCGCGAGCGGCTCGCCGGGTTCAAGTGCCCCCGCTACGTCGCCTTCCTCGACGCCGCGGACATCCCGCGCAGCACCACCGGCAAGCTGCAGCGCCACGTCCTCGCCGCGCGCGGGGCCGACGATTCGGAGCGTGTCCGGTGAGCGGGGAGTGCGGCATCACCACCACCGACCGCGGCCCGATCCGCATCCTGACGATCGCCCGTCCGGCCCGCCGCAACGCCATGGGAACCGCTACGGCGGAAGCCCTCGAACTGGCGCTGCGCGCGGCCGCCGACGACGAGGACGTCCGCGCGGTCGTCCTCACCGGCGCCGGCGGGCACTTCTCCGCCGGCGGCGACGCCGACTCGATCCTCGAGCACGTCGCCGGCGACGACCCGGAACTGCTCGCGCTGATGCGGGCATTCCACCGCCTCGTCGTCGAGATCTGGGAGTCGCGGCTGCCCGTCGTCGCGGCGGTGTCCGGCATCGCGTACGGCGGCGGCGTCAACCTGGCACTGGCGTGCGACCTCGTCGTCCTGAGCGAGGACGCGCGCCTCTGTCAGATCTTCGTGCGCCGCGGGGTGGTGCCCGACGTCGGGGGCGCGTGGCTGCTCCCCCGGCTCGTCGGGATGCAGCGGGCCAAGGAGCTCATGCTGCTCGCCCCGGAGATCGACGCCCGGCACGCCGAACGGCTGGGCCTGGCCAACGCCGTCGAGCCCGACGCCGAGGCGGCGCTGGAGCGGGCCGTGGTCCTGGCCGAGCAGCTGGCGACGCTCCCGCCCTACACCGTCGCGCTGTCGAAGAAGCTGATCAACCACTCCAGCGGCGACGACCTGCGCGGCTCGCTGGAGCGCGAGGCCGTCACGCAGGCCGCGGCACTGCGCGCCCGGCCCGCCACCGAGTCGTTCGAGGCGTTCCGTCGGAAAGGTGCTCAAGCATGAACATCGCCGTTCTGCTGCGTCGCGCGGCGGCCGACCACGCCGCCGACGTCGCGGTACGCCTCGACGACGAGGAGCTCACCTACGCCGATCTCGCCGACCGCGCCGCGCGGTTCGCGGCGTACCTGCGGGCCACCGGCGTCGTGCCGGGCGAGCGCGTCGGCTTCCTGCTGCCGAACATCGTCGAGTACGTGGTGGGGCTGCTCGGGACGTGGCAGGCCGGCGCGGTCGGGGTGCCGCTGAACACGCTCTTCCCCGACGCCCCGCTGCGCCACGCCGTCACCGACTCCGGCGCGCGGCTGCTCGTGCTCCCGCCCGAGGTCGTCGAGCGGGTCGAGTCGGTGCTCGAGGGCGCGACCCTGGAGCTCCTGACGACGGGCCCCGAATCAGACGAGCACGCCGATAGGGGCACCTTCGCGCAGGCCGTGGCGGCACACTCGCCGCTCACCGACGTCGTGCCGCGGCTCGACCACGACGACGCGCTGCTGATGTACACCTCGGGCTCCACCGGCGTGCCCAAGGGCGTGCGGCAGACGCACCGCAACGTCGTCGCCGAGGTGGACGGCGCCATCGAGTTCTACGGCATCACCGCCGACGACCACGTGCTCAACTGCATGCCGATCTTCCACGTCGGCGGCCTGCAGCTCGCGATGCTGCCGCTGCTGCTGCGCGGCGGGCAGATGACGCTGATGCCGCGGTGGAACGTCGAGGTGTGGCTGGACCTCGCGCAGCGGCTGCGGCCCACCGTCGGCGGGCTGATCTCGACGATGATGATCGACGTCGGGAACCGCACCAGTCGAGATCCGGTCCGGTTGGATTCCTTCCGGTTCGTCATGTTCGGCGGCTCGCGGACCCCGACGGCGGCCATCGAGCGGCTCGAGCGCGGCACCGGCATCCCCGGGACGGAGATCTACGGCCAGACCGAGCAGAACGGCCTCGTCGTCACCTACCACCCCGGCGAGGCCCGACGGCCCGACTCGATGGGCCGGCCGCTCGAGCAGATCGTCGCGACCCGTCTGGTGCCCGTCGATCGCCAAGAATCGGACTCGAGCCCGGATCTGGAGCCGGGCGACCCCGGCGTCGGAGAGCTGTGGGTGCACGGCGACGCGGTGACGCCCGGGTACTGGCATCTCGAGGCGCCGGAGAAGTGGGCGGTCGACGACGACGGGCGCCGCTGGTTCCGCACCGGCGACCTCATGTCCCGCGACGCCGACGGCTACCTCTACTACGTCGACCGCATCGACGACATGATCGTCTCCGGCGGCGAGAACGTGTTCCCGCAGATGGTCGAGGAGCACCTGGCCGGCCACCCCGACCTCGCCGAGGTCGCAGTGATCGGCACGGCACACGAGCGGTGGGTGGAACAGGTGACCGCGGTCGTCGTCCCCAACCGGCCCGGCGTCACCGTCGAGGCCCTCGACCGCTGGTGCGCCGACCACCCCGACCTGCGCGGTATGCACCGGCCCCGGCGGATCGAGATCGTCGAGGCGCTGCCCCGCACCGGCAGCGGCAAGCTCAACCGACCCGAGCTGCGGAGGATCTTCCCGTGACGGACCAGGTCGTGACCTACGACGTCGTCGACGGCGTCGCCTGGTTGACCATCAACCGGCCGGACGCCCGGAACGCGCTGAGCAAGGACGTCCGCGACGGGCTCTGGGAGGGCGCGCACCGGTTCGTCGCCGACGACTCCGCCGCCGTCCTCGTCCTCACCGGCAGCGGCGACAAGGCGTTCTGTGCGGGCGGCGATCTCAAGGAGATGGCCGAGACCTCCTTGGAGATCCCGCCACCGGACTTCCTGCCGCAGTTCGGGCGGAACATCGAGATCGAGAAGCCGACCATCGCCGCCGTCAACGGCGTCGCCTACGCCGGGGGCTTCCTGCTCGCCCAGCAGTGCGACCTCGTCGTCGCCGCCGAGCACGCGCGGTTCGCGGTATCGGAGGTGAAGGTCGGGCGCGGGTCGCCGTGGGCCGCGCCGCTGTCGTGGCTGGTCCCGCCGCGGGTGGCGCTCGAGATCCTGCTGACCGGGGACCCGCTCGACGCGCAGCGCGCCCTCGACGTCGGGCTGGTCAACCGCGTCGTCCCGGCCGGTGACCTGCGCGCCCGCACCCAGGAGCTCGCCGTGCGCATCGCGACGAACGCGCCGCTGTCGGTGCGGGCGGCCAAGCGCACGGCGTACCTCTCGGCGGAGCATGATCGCGACGGGGCCTACGCGCGGGCCGAGGAGATCTGGGCGCCGGTGTACCGGTCGGCCGACGCGCAGGAAGGGCCCGCGGCGTTCCGCGACAAGCGCACGCCGATCTGGACGGGGAGGTAGACGCGATGCCGGTGTCGATGACGGCGCTGTGCGACGACCTGGCGGCCGAGTCCGCCGAGCTGCGGGCGGTCCTGGCCGGGCTCTCGGAAGCCGACTGGCGGCGGGAGACACCCGCCGTCGGGTGGACGATCGGCGACCAGGTCTCCCACCTGGCCTACTTCGACGACGTCGCACTGCGCTCGGCGACCGACCCGGAGGCCTTCGCCGCGGAGAAGGCGCAGATGGACGCCGAGGGCGGCGTCAGCCCGGACACCATCGCGGAGCGCTTCCGCGACCTGTCCGGCGCCGAGCTGCTGACGTGGTTCGACGAGGCCCGGGGCCGGATGATCGACGGGTTCCGCCGGCTCGACCCGTCCACCCGCGTGCCCTGGTTCGGCCCGGCCATGAGCGCGGCCTCGTCACTGACCGCGCGGATCATGGAGACGTGGGCCCACGCCCAGGACGTGTACGACGCCGTCGGGGCGGACCACCAGCCGTCGTCGCGGCTGCGGCACGTCGCGCACATCGGGGTCGGCGCGCGGGCGTTCAGCTACCTGGCGCACGGCCGTGCGATGCCGGAGGCGCCGGTGCGGGTCGAGCTGACAGCGCCGGACGGGTCGACGTGGGGCTGGGGTCCCGACGATGCCCGTGACCGGATCACCGGTCCGGCGCTCGACTTCGCCCTGCTCATCACCCAGCGCCGTCATCGCGACGACCTGGCGCTCGACGTCGTGGGCGACGCGGCCACCGAGTGGGTCGAGATCGGACAGGCGTTCGCGGGCGAGCCGGGGACCGGCCGCAAGCCGCTGGGAGGGGACCGATGACGCGGGCCGTGCGGATCGGCAACATCTCCGGCTTCTACGGCGACCGGCTCAACGCTGCGCGGGAGATGCTCGACGGCGGCCCGGTCGACGTCCTGTGCGGGGACTACCTCGCCGAGCTGACGATGCTCATCCTCGCGAAGGCCCAGGCCAAGGACCCCGACGGCGGGTACGCGAAGACCTTTCTGACCCAGATGCGCGACGTGCTCGCCGACTGCGTCGCTCGCGGGGTCAAGGTCGTGTCCAACGCGGGCGGGCTCAACCCGGCGGGGTTGGCGGCGGCGTTGACGGAGCTCGGCACCGGCGCGAAGGTCGCGTACGTCGAGGGCGACGACCTGCGCGGGTCGCTGGACGCCATCACGCCGCCGGTGACCGGCAAGCCGGTGTCGGCCAACGCCTACCTGGGCGGGTGGGGCATCGCCGAGGCGCTGGCGGCGGGCGCGGACGTCGTGGTCACCGGGCGGGTCACCGATGCCTCGCTGGTGGTGGGCCCGGCAGCGTGGTGGCACGGGTGGTCCCGTGACGACTTCGATGCGCTCGCGGGTGCCGTCGTCGCGGGCCACGTCATCGAGTGCGGACCGCAGGCCACGGGCGGGAACTACTCGTTCCTCGCCGAGGTCACCGACCGGCGCTACCCGGGCTTCCCGATCGCCGAGGTGGCGGCCGACGGCTCCTCCGTGATCACCAAGCAGCCGGGGACGGGCGGGCTGGTCTCGATCGGCACCGTCACCGCGCAGCTGCTCTACGAGATCGCCGCGCCGGCCTACCTCGGGCCGGACTGCATGACCCACTTCGACACCGTCCAGCTCTCCGACGACGGCGAGCACCGGGTGCGGATCAGCGGGGTGCGCGGGTCGGCGCCGCCACCGACGCTGAAGGTCGCGCTCAACGACGCCGGGGGCTACCGGAACTCGATGACGCTCGTGCTGACGGGCCTGGACATCGAGGCGAAGGCCGCGCACGCCGAGTCGCTGCTGTTCGAGGTGCTGGGCGGGCGGGACCGGTTCGCCGACGTCGACGTGCGCCTGCTGCGCTTCGACCACCCCGACGCGGCGACGAACGCCGAGGCCACCGCGCACCTGCGGATCACCGTCAAGGACCCCGACCCGCGCGTGGTCGGCCGGTCGTTCTCCAACGCCACGATGGAGCTCGCCCTCGGCGGCTACGCGGGCTTCCACACCACGACCCCGCCCAGCGCCGAGTCCGCGTTCGGCGTCTACCGGCCGGCCGCGGTGCCTCGCGAGGCCGTGACGCACTCGGTCGTACTGCCGGACGGTGAGCGCCGGGTGGTGGCCGCCCCCCCCTATGCAAGCGACGCGTCGTTGCTTGCATCCAGTGCAAGGAAAGCCGCTTCGTCGGAGCCGCCGCCCGGCCCGACGACGCGGGCCCCGCTCGGCACCGTGGTCGGCGCGCGCTCCGGCGACAAGGGCGGCGACGCCAACATCGGGCTCTGGACCCGCGACGACGAGGCCTACGCGTGGCTGCGGGACTTCCTGACCGTCGAGCGGGCCCGCGAGCTGATCGGGCCGGAAGCCGCCGAGCTGGCGATCGACCTCTATGAGCTGCCCAACCTGCGTGCGCTCAACGTCGTCGTGCACGGCATCCTCGGCGACGGCGTGGCCTCCTCGACGAGGCCCGACCCGCAGGCCAAGGGCCTCGGCGAGTACCTGCGCAGCCGCATCGTCGACATCCCGGAGGCGCTCCTCGTCCTCGGGTGACCACGGCCGCCGGAGGGGGCACTTCCACCATTGTTGGATATGTCCAACAGTTTGGTAGGCTGCCAATGTGATCAGCAGGGGCCGTCATCAGAAGGCCGAGATCGCCAAGGCACTCAAAGCCGTCACACAGCGGGACGGTCTCGAGGTCGAGGAGATCCATCGAGGTCATCGATGGGGCGTCCTGCGCTGCCTCGCCTGTCGGGCAGAACTGGACATCTACTCGACGCCACCGAAGCCTGAGGTATCAGCCAAGCTGATCCGCAAGTTCGATCTCAACCACTGACACTGATCTCACCGAGCCCGTACACCACCATCTTGCATGGCCCACACCGAAGGGCGCCTCATCATGGATCCTGAGCAGGAGGAACACGATTTCACGCTGGTGATCGACCGGCCGATCACCGAGGACGAGACCGACCGGCTCTTCGAGACCACCGCCGGCGACGCGACGCCCGAGCGCACCACGCAGCGCACGCTGCTGCACTTCGTGCGTGAGGCGCCCTCGCTCGCCGTGGCGATCGCGTCCGCGGTCCTCGATGTCGAGCAAGCCGGTCTCACCACGGCAGGCGTCGGATCGAATGATCTCGTTGACCTGTCCGAGATCGCGACTCGGGTGGGTCGCAGCCACGAGTCAGTCCGACTCCTTGCCGCGGGCAAGCGAGGGACCGGCGGTTTTCCAGCGGTGCAGAACGGCCTCTACTCCTGGGCCCTGGTACGCGCCTGGTTCGCCGGCTACGACCCCGAAGCGGTAGGGAGTCCGACCGAAGACCAGTTGGTCTACGACCGCATGATCGTCGCCGCCGACCACGTCGTGCGTGCTCGGTCTCTGACACACGGCCAGGCTGGTGGATTGGCGGCTCTGCTCTCGGCGTGAGGGCCACGTCCCGGGCGCGACGGGGCACGCGGGCCCCGACTCCGCCTTTATCGGACGCCTGCGCCTACGGTGCGACACCGTGGCCGCGGACCTTACTGAGGACGACCTCACCGAGATCGCCCACGAGGCCCTCGGAGCCGATCCCGTGCGGCGATCGCCGAGCTGGTGGACGCGGTCGAGCAGGGCCGGCTCGCCGACGAGGCCGACCGTCCTACGCGCTCGGCCTCGCCGCGGACCTCGCCGAGAAGGGCCGCGACGGCGACCGGGCCCTCGCACTCTGGCAGCGAGCCATCGCCACCGCGCAGAACCCGCACGAGGAGGACTGGAGCAGCGGGCGGCACGCCGATCTCCTGCTGCGATTCGGCCACGACGACGAGGGCATGCGTCTGCTCCACGAGCTGCGCCCGCTGCTGACCCGCGACGAGATGGCCTCGATCTACGTGGTCGACGCGCTGACCGAGAACGGCCGCGCCGAGCTGGCCGTGGAGTGGCTCACGACCGCGGTCACGACGGCCGCGGACATCGTCGACCACGCCGACCCGGACACCGAGGCCGCCGACGACGCCGCGGAGATCGAGTACGGTCTGACCTGGAAGCGCCGCGCCGTCCGGGGCGAACTCGTCGTCAGGAGCGCCGTTCCGGCCGCGGACCGAGCACCGGCTGACCTCCCCTCCGGCTGCGGAACCCGACGTCCCAGGGCCAGTGCCCGCGATCGTCGGACCACACGATCTGCACCGCCCGCAGCGTCGTGCCCCGGAACAGTGAGACGGCCGTCGCCAGGTGCGCGTCCGGGTGCGCGAGCTCGACCACCTCCATCTCGCTGCCGTGCGGGCACCGCAGCACCTCACCCGGCGTGAGCACCTCGTCGTGGTGGACCACGCCATCGGCGAACTCGTTCAGCAGGTCGCCGGCCTCCGCCGCCCGCAGCCCCGTGACCACCAGTTCTGGCTGCCCCCGCAGCGTCAGCCCGACCGTGTAGCCCCACGGCGGGTGCACCCGGTCGCCCTCGACGAACTGGATCGCCCAGCCGTACTCCTCGATCACTCCGGCCATGCGGGCGAGCGCGTCGCCCCTGGTCATGGTCGGGTCGTCGCACATCCAGCACATGATCATCCTCCGCGTCCCGTTCGGGGTCTTCGTCCCCGAACGCGCGCAGCATGCGCCCGACCCCTGACACTCACGGGCGATGAGACAGCCGGCGGAGCGCTTCGAGGGATGGATCGGCGGGGTCGGCACGGCCTCGGGGCTGCGCCTCGTCGTCGGTCACTGGCCCACCTCGCCGTACGGACCCTTCAGCGACGTCATGCTCGAGCACCCCGACGGCCATCGCGTGCTGCTCGCCCCCACGCAGCAGGTCGCCGACTTCGTCGCCACCACCTACACCTTCGACGAGGTCCGCCTCGTGCCCGTCGACATGCAGGTGGACGCCACGACAGGGCACCTCCGCGCCGGTGACCTCGATGCCACCCTCCACCTCGGCCGGCGCACCCCGCTCGGGCTCCTCCTCCGCGCGGTCCCCACCCGCCTCGCCACCGCCCCGCGCTGGATCGCCGCTATCGATGCCGTCGCCCGTCGCGTCCTGCCCGGCGTCCGCACCGTCGGCAGCGCCGGGCACGGGCGCACCGAGTACTACGGCGCCCGCGACCTGCACCGCATCACCGACGCAGGAGTCCACCTCGGCGACGAGGACCAGGGCCCCATGACCGACGTCGACCCACCCGTGCGGTTCGGCTTCGGGTCCACCCCGACGACGCCGTCGTGGGTTCGGATCACGACGCTGGTCACGACCTCCTGAGATCACGGGAACCGATCACGCCGCGCGCCCGGCGGCCCCGTGATGGTCAGGCGAGGACCTCGTTCCACTCGCACACCTCGTGGCGGGTCACCACGCCGTGCGCCACGAACGGGTCGCGGCCCACGAACTCCTGCGCCGCACCGGGATCGGTGAAGATCGCCATGGCCCCGCGCCCGACGAGGTCGGTGAACGTGCCGACCATGAGCAGCACGCCGCGCCCGTGGAACTCGCTCAGCAGTTCCTGGTGCGCGGGGAAGTGCGGCGGCGCCGTGGAGGCGGCGTCGGGGGCCGCCTCGTAGAACAGGACGTACTTCACGACGCTCGCCCGGCGACCGCGGCGTAGGCCTCGAGGGTCGCCGTCCAGGCCCCGTCGTCGGAGAACGTCCCGTGCATCGCGTCGGCGGCGTCGCCGAACGCCTCGAGGTCGCGGTGCTCGAGCTCCACCCGGGTGCGGTCGGGGGTGACCTCGACGAACCGGATCTCGACCGTCGTCACGAGGTCGTCGTGGTAGCGCCAGTCCGCGCCGATCTGCCAGGTCAGGGTCACCCGCTCCGGCGCCTGCCACGCGGCGACGGACCCGGTGGACGTCTCGGTGCCGTCCTCGTGGCGGGTGAACCAGCGCCCGCCCGCGAAGGGTTCGACGACGATCTCGGCGATCGGCGCCGAGCCGATGTGGTGCGCCGGCGGCCACCACGACGTCATGTCGGCCGTGAAGATCTCGAAGGCGCGGGCGCGCCCCACGTCGACGGTCACCTCACGACGGATCGCCGGGATCGTCCTGGTCATCGTTCTCCTCCTCGGATCGGGTGCGCTGCGCGAACGCCGTCAACGACCGCGCCCAGAACCCGTCGAGGTGCTCCCGCACCTGGGCGAGGGCGTCGGGGTCGACCCGGTACAGCCGCCGCGTCCCCTCCTGCCGGTCGAGGACGAGGCCGACGTCCTTGAGCACCTTGAGGTGCTGGGACACGGCCGGGCGGCTGATCGGCAGCACGCGGGCGAGCTCGCCGACCGCCAACGGCTCCCGGGAGAGCGCGTCGATGATCGACTGCCTCGTCGGGTCGCCGAGAGCGGTCAGCATCGCGGAAGCGTTCGTCATGACGAACCGTAAGCTACCACTTACCGTTGCTAAGGCCCAGCCCCGACTTCCGCCGAAACGGCCGTGGGCGACGCCGGGCTCGCCTAGCGTCCCGGGACGTGGATGTCGGCAAGGTCGTCTCCGAGGTCGGTCTGTGGTGGCCGTCAGCGGACGAGGACGGGGTGCGTGAGGCGGCCCGCGCCTGGGCACGTGCGGCGGCCGCGCTCGACCACGCCGGCGACGTGGGCCGGGCCGGTGCCACCCTGGCCGGCGCGCGGTGGACGGGCGAAGCGGCCCGACGCTTCGGCGGCGCCTGGACGCAGCACGAGCAGGCCCTCCACGACGACGCGGCCGGTGCCCGCGCGCTGAGCGACGCCCTCATCCGCTACGCCGACGCCGTCGCCGACGCGAAACGCCGCGTCACCGAGCTCGCGATCACCGCGGGCGCGACGCTCGTGGCCGGGGTCGGGCTCGCGTGGTTGACCTTCGGCGCGTCGGCGGCTGCGGCCGCCGGAGTGAGTGCCGGACTGGTGGCGGCCGCCGGCGCGATCGGCGTCGAGCTGTCGGCGACGGCGGCGTCGATCATCGGGGGCGCGGTCGTCGGGGTCGGGTTCGGCGCGGTCGAGGGCGCCGTCGTCGACATGGCCGTCACGCAGCCCCTGCGGGTGCAGGGGTTCCACGACGGCGGGTGGTCGGCGTCGGAGGTCACGGCGTCCGCCGGCGGCGGCGGGGCGTTCGGTGGGGTGCTCGGCGGGATCGCGCCGGTCCTGCCCAAGCTGATCCCGACGTCGTTCTCGGCGAAGGTCCCGACGACGGGTCCGGCGCAGGTCCCGACGACGGGTCCGGCCGAGATCCCGACGACGGCGCCGCGGACCGTCGCCGACGACCTCGCCGAGATCGACGGCCGGATCAGCGCCGCGCTCGACCCGGCGAACCACGGCACGCTCGGCCCGCTCTTCCGCCCCGGCGTGCACGAGACCCCGGCGGCGTCGTTCACACCCGAGCAGCTCCCGGCGGCCCGGCTGCTCGAGTCGGAAGGTCAGAGTGTCCACGCCCGGACCGACCACCCCCAGTCCGATCCGTCAGCGCTCGTCCGCTCCTCCCCCGCCGACACCGGCCGGCTCACCGAGCTCGTCCGCCCCGCGGAGCCGACCAGCGCCGCCGTCGAGCGGACGATCCTCGAGGCGAACGGCCGGCTCGCCGCCCAGGGCAGCGGCGACGTCGTCATCGACGCCCGCGGCACCGGGCTCGACGTCGACACCGCCGGTCAGGGGCTCGTCGCCGCGATCACGCGGGTGATGACCCAGGGCCACGAGCCGCCCGACTCGATCCGCTTCGTCTTCGACGACCGCAGCATCTGGTTCCCCTGATCGACACCGAGGAGGCCCCGCGTGGACGACGGGTTCGGGACGCTGCCCGGTGAACTGACCGCGGCCGCCGCACGGTTCGACGAGGCCGCCGGGGTCGTCGCCGACGCCGTCGCCGCGCTGCGCACCACCCTCGGCGCCCTCGGTGACCTCCTCGGCACTGACGAGCAGGGTCGCGCGTTCGCGGCGCGCTACGACCCGGCGGCGGGCGACGGGATCGCGGCGATGGACCGGGAGGCCCGGGGCACCCGTTCGCTGGGCGACGCCCTGCGCGCCACCGCGCACGACTACGAGGCCGGCGACGCGACCGCCGCGGACGGCCTCGAACCACCGTGACGAGTGAGTGCCGATCAGGGGCTTGCTCGGGTTCTCGGGCGTAGCGTCCGAGGTCGGAGAACACGATCGCGGAGGTCGTCGAGGTCATGCGGATCATCCGGGACGTCCTGGTCGAGGCCGTCTTCGCCGGGGCCCTCACGGCGCTGGTGCTGGGTCACGCCGGGATCGGGCTGATCCTGCTCGTCGTCGGCGGTGTCCTGCTGAGCCTGGTCCTGCGGGGGCACCGCTACATGTCGTTCGGCGCAGCCAAGAAGCTGTCGACGATCAACCTCTGACGTCGTCCTCCGGCCGCCGGATGCCGGGCGTGCTGACCGACGACAGCAGGCCGGCCGGCGGCGGCCGGGAAAGTGACCGTGCCTGTCGCGCGGACGTTCGCGCTGGAGGAGTGGCCCGAGACGCGGGCCGGCGGGAAGCTGCTGTTCTCGTTGTAGAACGTGCTCACAGGCCCCGGGAAGTTCGTGGGAACCGGCAACGCCTCGCACGCCTCCAAGGGATGAAGTCCATCTCCTGGGAGGCCCGGATGAAGCTGCGTCTCGCCCTCGTCGCCGTCGCGCTTGCCGGCGCAGGGCTCCTGAACACCGCTCCAGCGTCAGCCGCGGAGGCGACACCGCGGTCGGTCATCCCGCAATGCATCGAC
>JAICLN010000161.1 GCA_025925615.1 Actinomycetospora sp.
GCCGCCCGGTCAGCGGGTGCACGGCGAGCAGCGTCGTGCCGTCGGTCTCGCTGAGGCGCTCGAACGTCGTCGTGCTCGGATAGACGCTGACGCCGTCGGTCACCGCGTCCTCGGGGACGGTCCAGGTGTCACCGTCGCGCGCGATGGACTCCCGGGGTGCCGCGATCCGCACCCGGTTCTTGCGGCCGACGGAGAGCGGCAGTTCGATCCGACCCTGTTCGGGAAGCCCGGTCGTCGCCGTGATCGCGTGGTAGGTCTTCTCGACGGTGCGCTGATTGAACTGGCGGGTGAGGTCGCCGTGGTGGGCGAGGTCCTTGGCGAAGAGGACGACGCCGCTGGTGACCTTGTCGATGCGGTGCGCGGGCCAGAGCTTCTCGCCGTCGTCTGCGGCCAGGCGGACGAGGTCGGTGTCGTGCCGCTCCCCCATCACCGACCAGCCGGCGGGCTTGTCGAGCACGAGGAGCACGTCGTCCTCGTGGAGGGTCCTGCTCGCTCGGAGGTCCGCCCAGGTCACGGTCACCAGTGTGACTGAGGGGCTCCGGGGCGTGCCGCGTCGGCCGAGATCACGTCAGACGAGGTGGTCGAACTCGCCCTTCTTGGCGCCGTCGAGAAACGCTGCGAACTCGCCACGGGTGTACAGGATCGCGCCATCCTGAGGGGTGAGGGAATGCCGCACAGCGACGCCGCCCGGGTGAGCAGCGACCTCGACGCACATTCCGGTGCCGGCACTCGCGCACGCCTTCGACCACCGGAAAGCGTTGTGACCGTCGTGGTCGATGAGCACGTTTCGTCCCCCTGCTGTTCGGCTCACGCAGCACGCCCGCGCGTGCCGCACTATGTACATGTGATCCACGCGCGACCGAACCGTGACCTGTCGCTTGCTGCAGGAACGCTTCTGAGGCAGAGGGCGTTACTGACGATCCGCCTGAAATTGCTGGCCCGCCCCATCGAAGCGGCCAACGGTCGATTCAGCACGACGAAAGGTCGTCGATCACCCGTTCGAGGAGTCGTCTAGTTTCATCGGCTGACTCCGCGAACCCGCGAAGCATCGACCAGACGCGATCGTAGCGCGCCACGTCCTGGGGCTTGTCGAAGCGCAGGTGACCCGCCAGTCCCTCGACGAAGATGACGTCCGTCAAGGTCGGCTCACCGGCGTGGAGCGCCACGAAGTCGCTGTTCACGCCCGGGTGGGCGCCCGTCTCGAACGAGATCACCGAGATGGTGACGACCCCTCGAGATATGGCGTCGAGGAGGGCGCCGACCTGCTCACGCATGACGGCAGACCCCCCGACTCGTCGACGAAGGGCGGCCTCGTCGAGGACGACGTGGAACTGGGGCGGCGTGGGGCGATCAAGGATGCGTTGTCGTTCCAGGCGGATTTCCACTGACCTGTCGAATTGCACTGGGTCGACATCGGGCGTGGCTCCTGCCATCGCGGCACGCATGTACGCCTCAGTTTGAAGAAGTCCCGGCACGACGAGTGAGTTGTATTCCCGGATGCGGTCAGCGTCTCGCTCGAGATCGACGAACGTCGGGTCGCTCAGCCGAATGAAATCGGTGTCGAGGACGATGGCGGATCGATTCTCGAGCCGTCTCTTCCCCGTCTTCGCAATGTTGTCGAGGTGTGACGACCACGTCTCGTCCAACTCGAACAATGCGGTGATCGAGGCCATGTCCTTCGCATTGACTCCCCGTGCACCGGTCTCCATGCGGGACACCTTCGACACCGAGAAGCCCAGCTGGTCGGCCACGTACTTCGTCGTCCAGCCCCGCTCCCCGCGGAGGCGTCGGAGGTGCGCGCCCAGCTCACGGCGGCGAAGGGTCGGACTCGGATCGTCGGTCACTGGACGATCAGACTCCTCTGATCGAGATGCATCGAGCCGATTATGGCACTTGCCATCTGGTTACCTGCGCGTCAAGCTACCGGTACGCGGCGAGGGGGATTCGTCGACACGCCGGAGCCACGACACGAGGCCCCGGCCGCGGACCTCCCCACAGCCGATCAAGACCCTTCGGGGAGGGGTGATCGACTGACAGAGCTCCACCAGCGAGATGATCTCTCGCGACTTCCTGGGACAGAAAAGGCGCTGCATCCGTGCGGCAACACGAACTGCAACGCCTTCTCTGTATTGGCGCCTACCGGATCACGACTCCGGTCGGACGCGCGACCCTGCCCATCGGCGAGGCCGCATCGACTCCACCCCAGCTAGGAGCAAAAGCGATGAATCCTTTGTACTCCGCTTGTCAACGCCTCCGCCGACGCCTCGCCGACGATCTCTTCCTCCACGACGATCTCCGCGCACACGGCCGCGGATGGGCCGTCGAACCGATCAACAACGGGACCGGTCGCCGCTACCGCGATCCCCGCTTCGACTTCCTCCAGGAGTGCGCCGCCTGTCGCGGCGCCGGCTTCCTCGGCATCGACGCGTGCGCGACCTGCGGCGGCCGCGGCGTCCTCGACACCCGACGCACCACCGCCGTCGAACAAGCGGACGACCACGCGATCCGCGCCGCCGACGGCCCCCTCCGGGTCATCGCCGAGCGCCTCGACCGACGCATCGCCCTCCCTCCCGACGAGCACGACGGGGAGGGGCGATGAGCATCGACGATCCCGAGGACCTCCTCGGCGCCCTCGACCGCGCCATCCGGCCCGTCCGGCGGCCGAATCCGCTGGTCCTCGCGTACCGCTGGCGCTACGAGATCGCCCTGCTCGTCGCCGTCTTCTTCGCCGTGCCGTGGTTCGCCGCGCTGTCCCCGCCGGTCGCCATCGGACTCGCCGCCCTGGTCGTCCTCCCCCTCGGCGTCCCGCCGGCCCGGCGGTTCGCCTGGCGGCGGCTCCGGGCGATCGTGCTCCAGCACCGGCTGCGCACGGCCTTCGTCCGGGCCCGGGTCACCAGCAACGCGGGACGCATCCCGGTCATCCTCTGGACGAGCCCGCGGAGCCACGCCGACCGGGCGCTGCTCTTCCTGCCCGCCGGGCTGACCGGGCGGCTGCTCGCGACCGAGGCCGACCGGGTCGCGGTCGCCTGCGACGGGACGCATGCCGAGGTCGTGGCGGTCCGGGACCACCGGGTGCTCGTGTGGCTGGTCATCGTGCGGGCGTGAGACGCCGGCCAACCCGTCACATCGAGGCGAGCATCGTTTCCAGCTTCGCCGTCGTCTCGGCCAGTTCGGCGGACGGCACGGAGGCGGGGACCAGCCCGGCGCCCGCGTAGAGCCGGGCCGACGCGCCGCACACCTCGCCGCAGCGCAGGGCGACGACCCAC
Source organism: Actinomycetospora sp. (assembly GCA_025925615.1). Lineage (GTDB taxonomy): Bacteria > Actinomycetota > Actinomycetes > Mycobacteriales > Pseudonocardiaceae > Actinomycetospora. Next base: position 3,267 of record JAICLN010000161.1, read on the forward strand.
TCGCCGTCGCCGGACGCGTCCGTCCAGCCGACCATGCCGGTGTAGAAGCCGCGGTCGAACGGTTCCAGCTCCGTGATCGCGCGGCTCGCGGCGGCCCGCGGCACCCCGCCGACGGCTGGCGTCGGGTGCAGGGCCCGGGCGAGGTCCAGCGCCGAGAGCGACGAGCGTCCCCGGATCCTCGTCGACAGGTGCCACATCGCGTCGGTCCGGATCAGCGAGGGCTCGGCGGGGACGTCGAGGTCGTCGCACACGTTGGCGAGCGACGACGAGACGTCGGTGACGACGAGGGCGTGCTCGTGGCGGTCCTTCGCGGACGCGAGCAGTGCCGCGCCCGTGGCCTCGTCGTCGGCGGGGTCGCTGCGCCGGGGCGCGGAGCCCGCCAGCGGGTTCGCGACGACCTCGCCGGCGCGGCGGGAGATCAGCAGTTCGGGGCTCGCGCCGAGCAGGGTGCGCGGCGGTCCGTCGGCCGCGGGCGGGAGGCCGACCGCGAAGACGTACCCGGACGGGTCGCGCGCGGCGAGGCCGGTGAGCATCGCGGCCTGGTCGACCGGGCCGTCGGCCCGGAGGTCGAGGACACGGGCCAGCACGACCTTCTCGAGCTCCCCGGCCGCCATCCGGCGCAGCGCCTCGGCCACCATCGCCTCGTACCCGGCCGGTTCCGGGACGGGCCGGGAGCCCCAGCGCGGGCCGGGCCCACCGACCGCGGGCACCGGGACCGACCGCCCGAGGGCCGGGGACCACATCACCCGTCGGGGGACGACGAGCGCGGCCTTGGCCGCCGGGTCGAAGGGCAGGGTCCCGACGACGACCGCGGGCCCGCGTCCCCGCGCCGACTCCTGGGCGAGGACCCGGCCGACGTCGTCGGGATCGTCGAACCGGCGCACCGCACCCTGGGCCAGGAGGCTCCCGCGGGGACCGGAGAACCAGGCGCCGCGCCCGGGCCGCCAGCGGGCGAGCAGCGCCGCGGGGTCACCCGACGGTCCGGCTGCGGGCGCCGGGACGCCGAGCAGATCCACCGCACCCTCGCTCGTCACGTGGCGACTCCCCTTCCGGCGTGGCCCACGGCTGGCATCGTGGAGGACACCGATCTCCCCCCACTCTGGCTGTGTCCGCCCATACCGGCCACGTGAGCCGCACCGCACACACGAGAGGTGCCCGACCGATGACGTTCCGCTCCCCGGCATCCCTGCGCGCCGACCTCGCGCTCGGGGGGCGGATCACCGCGATGCGCCTCGGCGGCCTCGCGCTGGCGCTGCGCGGCGACCCCGTCGCGCGCCTCATGCACAAGCCCTGGCGGCTCGACCCGTACCCGACCTACGCGGCCGTCCGCGCCGAGGGACTCGCGCGGAGCAAGGTCGGGCTCTCGGCGGTCGGAACGCACGCGCTCTGCGAGCAGGTGCTGCGCGACCGGCGGTTCGGCGTCCGGCTCGCCGACGGGCGCCCGCCGTTCGCCCCCGACGACGCCGAGGGTTCGCTGCTCGAGCCGGTCGACCTCTCGCTGCTCGGGATGGATCCGCCCGACCACACCCGGCTGCGTCGCCTCGCGGCACCGACGTTCGCGCCGAAGCGCCTGCAGCAGTACCGGGCGACGGCCGAGGAGATCACCGCGGGTCTCCTCGACGACGCCGCGGCCCGTGGCCGCTTCGACCTGGTCCGCGACCTCGCCGCCCCGCTCCCGATCACCGTCATCGCGCGGCTGCTCGCCATCCCGTCGGTCGACGCGGACCGCTTCGCGCGGTGGGGACGGGCCCTGGGGACGGCGCTCGACGGCGTCCGCTCCGTCGCGCACGCCCACGAGCTCGCCCGGACGACCGCCGAGGCGCGGGACCTGTTCACCGACCTCGTCGAGCGCCGGCGCGCGGACCCCGGCGACGACGTCGTCTCGCAGTTCGTCGGCGCCCTGGACGCCGGGGAGATGTCCCTCGACGAGCTGGTGTCGCTGGCCCAGCTGCTGCTGGTCGCGGGCTTCGAGACGACCACCAACCTCGTCGGGAACGCCGTGCGCGCCATGCAGGCGACGCCGGGACAGTGGGAGGCGCTCGTCGAGGACCCGTCGCTCGCGGCCGGTGCCGTCGAGGAGACGCTGCGCTTCGACCCGCCGGTCCAGCTCACGGCCCGGATCGCCCACGAGGACACCGAGCTGGCCGGGGTGCCGTTCCGCCGCAACTGGGGCGTGCTCGTCCTGCTCGCCGCGGCCGGGCGCGACCCGGAGGCCCACCCCGACCCGGACCGGTTCGACCTGCGCCGCGTCCCGACGACGCCGCACCTAGCGTTCTCGGGCGGCGCCCACTACTGCCTGGGGGCGGCGCTCGCCCGCCTCGAGGGCGAGGTGGCACTGCGGATGCTGGCCGAGCGGGTCCCGGGCCTGCGCCGGGCCGGGCGGACGGTGCCCAAGACGGCGACGATCCTGCGGGGTCCGCGGACGTTCCCGGTGGCGGCCTGAGGTGGGTGTCAGCGATGTCGCATCGCTGACACTGGACGTCAGGAAATCCACACCGACGTCGTCGGTGCCTGGGTTCATGCTCGCGGGCTGATCAGCGGCCCGACGACGTGGATTTCCTGCCACTGGTCTGCAAGCGGACAGGGGAGCACGCCGATAGGGACGCTTCGCTTGCATCCGGGGGCACCTCCATCGGCACCGGCATCGGGGCCCGGCGCGCGAAGTCCGGGGCGTGCTCGGGCAGCGCGCCGATCCCCACCAGCCGCGCCGGCACCCACTGCAGGACCGGGAAGCGCTCGAGCATCCGGACCGGGAACGGGACCTCGGTGTCGGTCTGGCCGGCGACCGCCTCGGCGGAGAGCAGGGGCGCGACGACCCGGCGGTGCGCGAGGTCCTGCAGGGTCTGGGTGATCAGCGTCGGGACCGTGCGGCGGCGCTGCACCGACCGGGCCGCGCGCGCCACCGCCTCGGCGTCCCCGGTCCGCAGCGGGCCGGCCAGCGCGCGGCCCGCGGCCACCGCGTCCTGGATGGCGAGGTTGATGCCGACCCCGCCGACCGGCGACATCGCGTGCGCCGCGTCCCCGATGCAGAGCAGGCCCGGCGCCGACCACTGCCGCAGCCGGTCGAGGGTGACCTCGAGGAGCTTCACCTCGTCCCAGGACGCGATCGCGTCGAGCCGGCCCGCCATCCACGGGTTCATGCCGGCGACGAGGTCGCGCAGGCCCTGGACCGACCCGGAGCGCAGCCGCGCGTCGGTGCCCTTCCCGATGATCAGCGCGCACTGGTAGTAGTCGCCACGGTCGAGGAACACCATGAACCGCCCGCGCCCGACGCGGCCGAGGCCGCCCTCGGGGTCGCCCTCCTGCCGTGGGACCCGGAACCACTCGACGTCGAGCGGCACGTGGTAGCGGTACAGCGGCAGGCCCGACTCGCTCCGCAGCCGGGAGTCGCGACCGTCGCAGGCCACGACGAGGTCAGCGGCCAGCACGGACTCCGGCCCGAGAGCACCGTCGTCGGTACGCTCCGCCAGCCGCACCCCGGTCACCCGGCCGGCGTCGTCGCGCACGGTCCCGGTGACCTCGGTGCTCATCCGCAGCGTGAAGGTCGGCTCCTCCTCGGCCGCGGTGGCGAGCATGTCCAGCAGGTGCCACTGCGGGACCATCGCGACCATCGGGTGCGGCACGTTCAGCCGCGTCATGTCCGCGAAGTCGACGTCGCCGCTGTCGAGCCGGATGCGGGCCTTGGTCAGGGCGCGGTAGGGCAGCTGCGAGAACCGCGGCCACAGGCCCAGCTCGTCGAGCAGCGTCAGCGTCGAGGTGTGCACGGTGTCGCCGCGGAAGTCGCGCAGGAAGTCGCCGTGCTTCTCCAGCACCGTGACCTCGATCCCGGCCCGCGCCAGCAGCAGGCCGAGGATCATCCCGGCGGGCCCGCCCCCGACGACGCAGCAGGTCGTCCTCGACGTCGTCTCCTCGGCCATCACGACCGCCCTCCCTCGTTCCGCGAACGCTCTTTCATTATGGTGGACCGCGGGCGCGCACCGCGTCAAGGCGAACAACCGTTCACGATGGAGTCCGGGGAGGTCCGATATGCCCCGCATCACCGACGAGCGCCGGGAGGCACGGCGCAGCGAGATCGTCGCGGCGGCCCGGCGCTGCTTCTCCCGGGACGGCTTCCACCAGACCTCGATGCCCGACATCGCCCGGGAGGCCGGGATGTCCGCCGGGGCGTTCTACCGGTACTTCCCGAGCAAGGAGGACGTGATCCTCGAGATCGCGGGCCAGGCCTTCGGGGTCATGGCCGGCCGGATCGGGGCGGCCGGGGACGACGGCCGGCCTCCGGGGGTCGGTGACATCGTCGCCGCCGTGGTCGGCCCCATGGGCGGCGACACGATCACACTGCCCTCCGGGGAGGTCGTCCCGACGGCGGAGCTGGCGCGCTGCGGGGTGCAGGCCTGGGCGGAGCTGCTGCGCCACGAGTCCCTGCGCCGGCGCGCGTGCGCCGGGTTCGCCGCCGTCCGGACCGGCATGGCCGACGTCCTGCGCCAGGGCCAGGCGGGCGGGGCGGTGGACCCCGACCTCGATCCCGACGACGGGGCCCGGGTCGTCATGGCCCTGCTCCCCGGCTTCATCCTGCAGAAGGAGGCGTTCGGGCTCGACGACGTCGACGGCTTCGTCCGGGCCGTCCACCTGCTCCTGGACCGGGCACCGTCCGCCGGTGCGCCCGCCTGATCCCTCCCGGTGCGAGGATCATGCTCCGTGAGGAACCCCCTGCGGCGTCTGCGCCGGCTGCGCCGCGAGGCCGGCAACGTCCGCGACGTCGCCGCGCACGTGCCTCCGGGCCCGCCGTGGACGAACATCCGCGACGTGGCCGGGCTCCCGACCGCCGACGGCCGCCGCACCCGGCCCGGCGTCCTGCTGCGCGGCGACGCCCCGTTCGCCGACGACGGGCCGGGCGCGCCGGGCTGGCCGGAGGGTCTGGCCTGGCCGCCCGGGGTGGCGATCGACCTGCGGGGCGAGACCGAGCTCGACCACCCCTACCCGCTCCCGGCGGAGCGGACCCGCTGGCTGCACCTCCCGCTGGTCGACGCGCTGGACCCCGCGCTGCTCGCCCGCGGCCGGGGCGGCGAGCTCGGGGCCGGCGAGCTCTACCTCGGCCTGCTCGACGCCGCGGCGAGCTGGCTCCCGGCGATGCTCGACGCCGCGGTCGACGGGCCGCACCCGGTCCTCGTCCACTGCGCCGCGGGCAAGGACCGCACCGGGGTGGCCGTCGCGCTCCTGCTGCGTCTCGCCGGGGTGACCCGCGCCGCCGTCGACGCGGACTTCTCCCGCACCAACGCCCGCCGCGTCGGGCTGCAGCGCCGTCTGGAACGGCACGGCGCGCTGCGTGCCGGGGTCGTCCCGGCCGGCGAGGTCGGGGTGTGCCGGGAGCACATCGTCCCGGTCCTCGACCGCCTCGACGGTGACGGCGCGGAGGCGGTCGCGGCCGCCGCGGGCGTCGCCGAGGAACGGGTGGAGCAGTGGCGTCAGGTCCTCCTGGCCTAGCCGCCGACCGTGACTGTGCCCGACCACAACGCGCGGGCGGCAAAGGCTGTCGCGCGGGACAGTGCCGCAGGTCGGGGACGTCGGGAGACTGGATGGGGACGGACGGTGAACGACCCCGATTGGTGGACACGATGACGACGCCCGCGACCTGCCCCTGCTGCGGTGTCGTGGTCATGCCGGACGAGCTGACCTACGACTTCGCCGGTGAGACCGTGGCGTCGCTGACCCGCGAGATCACCTACCTGCGCGAGACCGTGGCGCGGCTGCGCGCCGCGTCGCACGCCACCCACGCGGCGCCGGCGC
>JAICLN010000035.1 GCA_025925615.1 Actinomycetospora sp.
AAGCGCGCGGCGGGGTGAGCGACCCGCCGTCGGGGTACCGGGCGCGGGTGACCCCCGAACCCACACCGGCGCGGCGGCTGCGCGATGCGCTCGAACCGATCGCCATGGTGCACGTCCACTCACAGGAGGCGCGCGAGCAGTACGAGGCTCTCGGCCTGGATCGCTTCGCCGGCTACGTGCTCGGCCGGGCCGGCACGCTGGGCCTGCCGCCGACGACCCTCGTCGTCGCCGCCTTCGGCGTGTTCGAGCCCGACACCCTGTCCGGGGTCTACGAGAGCGCCCTCACCACCGCGACGGTGCCCGACGTCCTCGCCGCCAAGCAGGCCGGCGCGGTGCGCGCGCTGCACCGCGTGCTCGGCGAGGCGGGGCGGGACGTCGAGGAGGTCGTCACCGTGCTGCGGGCCGGCGTGGAGCGGGCCCCGCTGGTCGGCAAGCCGCTGTTCGCGGGCCTCTCCGCGCTCGACTGGCCCGGCGACGCGTGGGGCCGGCTGTGGCACGCGGCGAACCTGCTGCGCGAGTTCCGCGGCGACGCGCACCTCGCCGCGCTGGTGGCCCACGGGATCGGGGCGCTGGCGTCGAACCTGCTCACCGAGGCCCACGTCGGGATCCCGGTGCCGCAGTACACCCGCACCCGCTCGTGGTCCGAGGCCGAGATCACGGCGGCCCGCGACGACCTCGTCGACCGGGTGCTGCTGACCCGCGACGGCGCGCTGACCGAGCGCGGGGCCGCGCTGCGCCGCGACGTCGAGGACGCGACGGACGCCGCCCTCGACCCGGTGCTGGAGGGCATGGAGCACGCGGTCGACCGGGTCGTGGAGCGGTGCACGACGTGGTCGCGGGATCTACGAGCGCAGGGCGCCTTTCCGGACGACGACGGGAAGCTGCGCGCCGGATAGGTGGCCTTCGGCCCTGTGAGCACTTTCCGGGGCTATGACCCCGGAAAGTGCTCACGAGCGACGGAGTCGCACACATGCGAACGGGATCGCGACGGCGCCCATCCCGAGTCCGCCGACGAGGGCCGACCCGGGCAGGCCGAAGACGGCCAGGTGGGCGAGCACCGACGATGCGTAGACCCACAGGTAGAGCGCCGACGCGGGCCCCGACCCCGGGCCCGGCCCCAGCACCCGGTGCAGCGCCCCGATCACCAGCACGGCCACGACCAGCCAGCCGACGAAGTTCGTCAGCGGGATGCCCGGCACCAGCGGCAGGGACGGCGAGGGCGCGAGCCAGACCCAGTGGCCGGCCGCGACCATCTGCGGGTCGAGGAAGAGATCCCAGGTGGCCAGCGCGACCGCGCCCACCGCCACGACCGCCCCGCCGCGCACCGCGAGCGCCCGCCCGACGACGAGCGCCGGCCAGGCCATCATCGCCCAGGCCAGCGGGACCACGACGGGGACGCCGAGCAGCTCCGGGCCGAGCGTGCCGGTGTAGACGTACGGGCCGAAGGGCAGGCCGGTGGCCAGCCCGACCGCCTCGGCGACGAGACCCCCGCCGCCGGCCACACCCACGAGCCCGACCCCGCCGCGCACGCCGTGCACGCGTACCACGTCGACGAGCGAGGCGAGGAAGAACACCACGACGCTGCTGACCGTCACCGCCGTCGTCAGCGAGGCGGGCATCAGCGGATAGACGATCTGCACGAGCACCGCGGCGCCCACGAGGATCCAGGACGGGGCGGTGGACCGCAGCACCGGCCGCGAGGTGGTCACCACCATGAGAGGAACCCCCGGGACGCGTCGAGCTCTCCGACCCACGTCCTCTTCGTGACCGCTCTGCGGCGCCGATCGGGCGTGCCTAGGGTCCCGGGGTGCCCGTCGTGCACCTACACACACCCGTACGTCTCCTCGTGATGTGCGGCTCCCTGCTCGCCGCCGCCGGGACGCTCCACCAGCTGGTCAACCGGCAGGCGCTGCGCCGACCCCCGGACGCACCGCCCCCGGTGGACGTGCCGGTGTCGCTGCTGGTGCCCGCCCGGGACGAGGCCCGCCGGATCGCGCCGACCGTGCGCTCACTGCTCGCGCAGCAGGGCCTGGCGGACGTGGAGATCCTCGTGCTCGACGACGGGTCCACCGACGGCACCGCGGACGTCGTCACCGAGGTCGCGGGCGGGGACCCGCGGCTGCGCGTGCTCACCGGCCCGCCCCCGCCGTCGGGCTGGCTCGGCAAGCCGCACGCCTGCGCCCGGCTCGCCGACGCGGCCGGCGGTGAGATCCTCGTCTTCGTCGACGCCGACGTCGTGCTCGCCCCGCACGCCGTGGCGGCGGCCGTGGCCGTGCTGGGCGGGCCCGAGCCGCTGGCCCTGCTCTGCCCGTGGCCGCGGCAGCTGGTCACCGGTCCGCTGGGCCGGCTCGTGCAGCCGCTGCTGGCCTGGTCGTGGCTGACGACGGTGCCGCTGCGGGTGGCCGAGCGCAGCGGCCGGCCCTCGATGGCGCTCGGATGCGGCCAGTTCCTGCTCGTCGACGCGGCGGCGCTCGCGCGGGCCGGGGGCTGGGCGGCCGTGCGGGGCGCCGTGCTCGACGACATCTCGCTGGCCCGGGCGGTACGGCGCAGCGGCGGTCGGACCGGGGTCGCCGACGGGTCCGGGCTCGCGACCTGCCGGATGTACGACTCGGGACCCGAGCTGCGCGCGGGCTACCGCAAGTCGCTGTGGGCCGCGTTCGGCTCGCCCGCGGGGGCCGTCGCCGTCGGGGCCGCGCTCGCCCTGGTCTACGTGCTCCCCCCGGTGGCGGCGCTCACCGGTTCCCGCACCGGTGCGGCCGGGTACGCCGCGGCGGTGGCCGGACGAATGCTCGCGAGCCGCTTCGTCGAATCCCGCAGCGGGTGGGACGTCGCGGCCCACCCGCTGTCGATCCTGGCCGTCCTCGGCCTGCTGACCTCGTCCTTCGTCGGGCGCGCCCGCGGCTCGCTGCGCTGGAAGGGACGGGCGGTGTGAGCCGCGTCGTCGTGGTCGGGGCCGGTCTCGGCGGGCTCGCGGCGGCCGCCCGCCTGGCCGCCGCCGGGCACGAGGTCGAGGTCCACGAGGCGTCCGGGCGCCCGGGCGGCAAGCTCGGCGTGGTCGAGCGTGACGGCTTCGTCTTCGACACCGGACCGTCGCTGCTGACGATGCCCGGCCTGCTCGACGAGCTCTTCGCGGCCACCGGTGGCCCGGTCGACCTGCCCGTGACGGCGGTCGACCCCGCCGCCGAGTACCGCTTCGCCGACGGGACCCGCCTGGTCCTCCCGCACGACCCCGCCCAGGTGCCCGCCGCCCTCGACGACGCCCTCGGCGTCGGGGCCGGGGCCTCCTGGGAGCGGTTGCACGAGCGCTCGCGGCACCTGTGGTCCCTGGTCGGCCGCGACGTGCTGCGCCGACCGCTGACGACCGCGGCGCTGCTGCGCATGAGCGCCCACCCGTCGGGGCTGCGCGCCGTCGCGCCCTGGCGGTCCGTGCGCGGGCTGGGACGGCGCCGGCTGCCGGACCCCCGGTTGCGGACCTGGCTGGAGCGCTACGCGACCTACTCGGGCTCCGACCCGCGGCGGACCCCGGCGGTGCTGTCGGTGGCGGCCTTCGTCGAGCAGGAGTTCGGCGCCTGGTGGATCCCGGGTGGCCTGCGGCGCCTCGTCGACGCCCTGATGGCCCGCTGCCGCGAGCTCGGCGTCGCGGTCCACCTCGGCTCGCCGGTCGAGGCGGTGCTGGTGGACCGCGGCCGGGTGTCCGGGGTCCGGGTCGCGGGGCACGACCGGGCCGCCGACGTCGTCGTGAGCAACGCCGACGCCGCCGAGCTGCACGAGCGGCTGCTGCCCGACGGTGCCGCCCCCCACGCCCGACGGCGCGTGCGGCGCACCCCACGCTCGAGCGCCGGCTTCGTGCTCCTGCTCGGCCTCGCGGGACGACGGCCCGGGGCGGCGCACCGCGTGTGGTTCCCCGACGACTACACCGCCGAGTTCGACGCGGTGTTCGGTCGCCGGCCCTGCCCGGTCCAGGACCCGACGATCTACGTCCACGCCCCCGACGACCTGGCGATGCGCCCCGACGACGACTCCGAGGGCTGGTTCGTGCTGGTCAACGCCCCCGTGCACGATCCGGACGGCGGCGTCGACTGGGAAGCCCCCGGCCTGCGGGAGACCTACGCCGGGCACGTGCTCGACGTCCTGGCCGCCCGCGGGACCGACGTCCGGCCCCGGCTGCGGTTCCTCGAGATCCGGACGCCCGCGGACCTCGAGCGCGAGACCCGTGCCCCGGGCGGGGCGATCTACGGCACCGCCTCCCACGGCCCGCGCGCCGCGCTGCGCCGCCCCGCCAACACCGGTCCCGTGGCGGGGCTCTACCTCGTCGGCGGGTCCGCCCACCCCGGCGGCGGCATCCCGCTGGTGCTGATGTCCGCGGAGATCGTCGCCGACCTCATCGGCCCGGCGTCGGCGGCTCCGGCGGGAACCGCGGCGGCACCGAACGGACGACGCCCCACGTCAGCTGGACCAGCCCGACCGTCGCCAACCCCGCCCACGTGAGCGCGAACACGGTGCCCCACGTCCAGCCCACCCCCGGCACGCCCGCCGGGAGCGCCGCGGCGCCGACGGCGGCCAGCGCGACGACGATCAACCGGGTCGGCCGCTCGGCCACCGTCACCGCACCCACCCCGGGCATGCCGACCGCCTGGGCCCGCGCCCGGGCGTACTCGTGCACGAACGTCGCCGCCGCCAGGCCAACCGCCGCGGCGAGCGGCGCCCCGAGGGCGAGCAGCACGGCGACGAGCAGGAGGTCCCCGAGCCGGTCGGCGACGGCGTCGAGCACGGCCCCCAGCGGTCGCGCCCGCCCGGTCGCCAGCGCCACCGCGCCGTCGAGCCCGTCGGCGATCCCGGCGAGGACCACGAGCAAGGCGGACACCGCGGGCAGTGCGCTTCCTGGCGGCCCGACGACGACGAGCGCCCACGCCCCGACCAGGAGCAGCACCCCGGCCGCGGAGAGCAGGTCCGGCGGGACCCGCGACACCGGGCCGGCGGCGAGGACGCGGATCAGCCGCAGCCAGCCGCGGACCACCGGCGAGGGCCGGAGGTCACCGTGGCGCGCCGACCACCCGGCGTCGGGGTCGGCGGGGCCCTCGACCCCGTCGGGGCCCTGCGACACCATCGACCCAGCCTGCCAGCGCCCACCCCGCGGCGCCCGGGAGCGGACGTGACCGCGGCAGGGGCCATCCCGCGACGCGCACGGGCCCGGGCCGCGGCCGGCGAGGTCCGGCGCACCTTCCCGGGCAGCGACGTCGCGCTCTGGGCCGCCGGCGCGACCTACTTCGGCATCATCGGGCTGGTCCCGCTCGCGCTGGTCTCGCTGTGGGCGGTCGGCCACCTCCTCGGCGCCGGCGCGGTGCTGGGCGCGATGGAGGCCGCCGCCGGGGGCCTGCCCGCCGGCCACGGCACCCCGGAGGCGCTACGCACGCTGACCCGCACCGCGGTGTCGATGCCGTGGTGGCGGGCGCTCTTCGTCCTCTTCCCCGCCAGCCTCTACGGCGAGGGGCTGCGGCGGGCGTTCCTGCAGCTCTCGGGGGTGCCGGACCGGCTGACGGGGTGGCGCGGGCGGGCCGGGCTGCTCGGCGTCGCGGTCGTGGCCCCGTTCCTGGTGCTCGTCGTCCTCGCCGCGGCCCCGCTCGTCGGCCCGATGTACGCGCGCGGCGGCTGGTGGCTCGTCCTCGGCGTCGTCATCGCCTTCCACGTGGTGTGGGTGACGATCTCGTCGGCCCTCGTCGCGCTGTTCCGCTTCGTGGCCCCCGGGCGCCTCGGCGTCCGGGCCCTGCTGGTCGGCGGCTTCGGCACCGGCTCGGTGCTCGCCGGGTTCCTGCAGGGCTTCGTGCTGTTCCTCGCCATCCCGGTGGAGTGGTCGGCGCCGTTCGGCGGACTGCCGATCATCGGGGCGGTCTCGGCGCTCGCGCTCTGGCTCTACCTGCTGCACCTGCTCGTGCTCGGCGGCTACCGCGTCACCGTGGTGCTCGACGAGATGCTCCCGCGGCGGGCCGCCCGTCGCCGACGGGCCGGTGCAGAGCGGGCCCCGGCCGGGAATGCTGGACGTATGAAGGCTGCCGTCTACCGCACGACCGGTCCCGCCACGGAGGTCCTCGCCGTCGAGGACCTCGACGTCCCCGAGCCGGGGCCGGGCGAGGTCCGGGTGCGCATCACCCGGTCCGCCATCAACCCGACCGACTGGAAGACGCGCGCCGGGCTGACCGGCGGCGACCCGGAGGACTTCCAGGTCCCCCACCAGGACGGAGCGGGCGTCGTCGACGCCGTCGGGCCCGGCGTCGAGGACCGCGAGGCCGGCCAGCCCGTCTGGATCTTCTTCGCGGCCTTCGGGAACCGGTACGGCACCGCGGCGGAGTACAGCGTGCTGCCCGCCGAGCGCACGGTGCCGCTGCCCGACGGCGACTCCGCCGACCTCGGCGCCTGCCTCGGCGTCCCCGCCGTCACCGCAGCGCAGTGCCTGGGCGGCGATCCGCGGGCGCTCGACGGGGCGACGGTGCTGGTCGCGGGGGGTGCCGGCGCGGTCGGCCACTACGCGATCGAGCTGGCCAAGCACGCGGGCGCGCGGGTCATCGCGACCGTCAGCTCCGAGGAGAAGGGCGAGCTCGCGCGGGCCGCCGGCGCGGACGTCGTCGTGAACTACCGCGAGCCCGGCGTCGTCGAGCGCGTCCGCGGGATCACCGAGCGGGTGGACCGGATCGTGGAGGTCGCGCTCGGGGCGAACCTCGACCTGGACCTCGCCGTCGCCGGGGCCCGCACCGAGATCGCGGTGTACGCCAACGAGCCGAACGATCCGGTGCTCCCGGTGCGCCGGTTCATGACCGCGAACGCGACGCTGCGCTTCGTCCTCCTCTACGGCGTGCGCCCCGACGACCTGGCCGCCGACCTCGCGTGGGTGCGGGACGCGGTGGCCGCCGGGGCCCTCACACCGCTGTCCATCACGTCCTTCTCACTGGACGACGTGGTCGCCGCACAGGAGGCGGTGGAGAACGGCGCCGTCGGGAAGGTCATGCTGGTGCCCTGACACGACGGGCGTCCGGCCCCGGACGCCCGGCCCGGCGAGACCGCCGCCGTCCACCACCGACCCTGAGGAGTTGCCCGTGACCAGCCGTTCCGGCCGATTCGAGATCGTCCCCGACGTCATGCTCGCGTGGAACCCCGCGGAGGACCCGGAGAACGAGAGCGGGTGGGTGAGCTCCGCGGGGATGCAGTGGGACCTGGACGGCGAGCGGACGGGAGCCCGCACCAGCTGGCACCTCGCCGTCTCGCACTCGCGGGAGAAGCGGGTGGGCCCCGGGACCGTCGGCTGGATCCACGAGTGGACCGGCCGCGGCCGGATCGCCGCGGTGATGGTCTTCGACAGCAACCCGTACAGCCGCACCGCGGGCGCCAACGAGGTCAACTGGTACGCCGACGGCGTGATCTGCGTGATCCCGGAGGAGGACCGGGTGACCGCGGAGACGATCATGTCGGACCCCGACTGGAAGCCGAGCGCGCCCTACACGGGGGCGCGCGGCCGGCAGTTCAAGGACGGGATGCCGGTGGCCGCCGGGAACGGGGCGGTGCTGCGCCGCCACGTCGACGAGGAGACGGCGCGCTGGCTCGGCCACGGCGCCGTCGCGGCCCGATAGGCGGACATCTCGTACCTGTGACCTTCCGTCACAGCTACCCACGGGTTAACTTGACCCGGTGCGACTCCACCACTCCCCGTCGCTGCGCTCGCCCCACTACGACGTCCTGGTCATCGGCTCCGGCTTCGGCGGCAGCGTCACGGCGCTGCGGCTGACCGAGAAGGGCTACCGGGTCGGCGTCCTCGAGGCCGGCCGCCGGTTCACCCCGGAGACGCTGCCCTCGACGTCGTGGGACGTCCGCAACTTCCTCTGGGCCCCGGCGCTCGGGTGCTACGGCATCCAGCGCATCCACGTGCTGCGCGACGTCGTGGTGCTCGCGGGGGCCGGGGTCGGCGGCGGGTCGCTGAACTACGCCAACACGCTCTACCAGCCCGCGTCGCCGGCGTTCTACGGCGACCCGCAGTGGTCCGCGATCACCGACTGGCGCACGGAGCTCGACCCCTTCTACGACCAGGCCCGGCGGATGCTCGGCGTCGTGACCCAGCCGAGTGTGACGCCGTCGGACGAGGTCATGCGCACCGTCGCCCGCGAGTGGGGCCGCGAGGACACGGTGACCCCCACCCAGGTCGGCGTCTTCTTCGGGCGCGACGGCGCGAAGGAGCCGGGCGTCACGGTCCCCGACCCGTTCTTCGGCGGCGCCGGACCGGAACGCGTCGGGTGCATCGAGTGCGGCGAGTGCATGACCGGCTGCCGCCACGGCGCGAAGAACACCCTCGACCGGAACTACCTCGGGCTCGCCGAGCGCGCCGGGGCCACGGTCCACCCGGAGACGACTGTGCTCTCGGTGCGTCCGCGGGCCGGTGGGGGCTACGAGGTGACGACGCGGCCGACCCGGCACGGGCGCCGGCGTCGGGTCGTGTTCACCGCCGACCAGGTCGTGTTCTCGGCCGGGACCTGGGGCACGCAGTCGCTGCTGCACCGGCTCCGCGACTCCGGGGCGCTCCCGGGCGTCTCCGCCCGGGTGGGCCACCTGACCCGCACGAACTCCGAGGCGCTGGTCGGCGCGATGGCGCGACGGGCTCCCGAGCGGGACGGGCCGCGGGACTTCTCCCGCGGCGTCGCGATCACCTCGTCGTGGCACCCGGACGCCGACACCCACATCGAGCCGTGCCGCTACGGCCACGGGTCGAACGCAATGGGCCTGCTCACCACGCTGATGACCGACGGCGGCGGGCGCGTGCCGCGGGCGGTCAAGCTGCTCGGGGCCATGGTCCGGCACCCGCGCACCCTGGCCCGGTCGCTCGACAAGCGGCGCTGGTCGGAGCGCACCGTGATCGCGCTGGTCATGCAGTCTCTGGACAACTCGATCACCGTGCGGCGGCGGTTCGGGCGGCTCGTCTCCCGGCAGGGGCACGGCACGCCGAACCCGACCTGGATCCCGGCCGCGAACGCGACGACGAGGCGCATGGCCGAGCTCATCGACGGCGACCCCGGCGGCACCTGGGGCGAGGCGGTGAACATGCCGATGACCGCCCACTTCATCGGCGGGTGCGCGATCGGGTCCTCACCGTCGGAGGGCGTGGTCGACGCCTACCAGCGGCTCTACGGACATCCCGGGCTGCACGTGGTGGACGGGTCCGCGCTCTCGGCGAACCTGGGCGTGAACCCGTCCCTGACCATCACCGCCCAGGCCGAGCGGGCCATGGCGTTCTGGCCGAACAAGGGCGAGACGGACCCGCGTCCGCCGCTGGGATCGGCCTACGAACGGCTCGCACCGGTCCCACCGGTCGCCCCGGTGGTGCCTCCGAGCGCCCCGGCGGCCCTGCGGGTGACGCTGCCGGTGCCCGTGGTGCCGCCGGCGCGGACCGAGCCGGTGAGCTGAGGCGCTCGCGCCCGCCCGTGACCAGGGGCACGCCGCGCAGGTCGACCCACCCTCCGAGATGCCTGGCGTGCCCCTCGTCGTGGCGCGGCGGGCGCTCCGAGCGGCCGGACCCTGCCGCAACCTGCGCGCCGCGCGCAGGTCCACCAGGAATCGGACGCGCCCTCCGCCGAAGTGTGAGCGCCACACGCAGGTCCCGCAGCGCCCCCACCTGCGATCCTCGCCGACGTGCCCGGCGACGTCCTGCTGCTGTCCAACTCGCGCCCTCCCGGCGGCCGAGAGCCCTTCGCGCACGCCCGCGAGGTCCTCGCGAGCCACCTGGGCGACCGGGCGGTGTGGTTCGTCCCCTTCGCGCTCGCCGACCACGACCACTACGTCCGCTGGGTCAGCGGGGCCCTCGACGCCGACGTCCGGCCCCTGCACCGCGAACCCGACCCCGCCGCCACGCTGGCCGGGGCGGAGGCCGTGTTCGTCGGCGGCGGCAACACGTTCCGGCTGCTCCACGAGGCCCGTCGTCTCGGCCTCCTCGACGCCCTGCGCGGCAACCCGGACTGCCGCTACACCGGCAGTTCCGCGGGCACCAACCTCGCGTGCCCGACGATCATGACCACCAACGACATGCCGATCGTCGACCCGGGCGGCCTCGACGCCCTCGGGCGCGTCCCGTTCCAGGTCAACCCGCACTACCTCGACCCGGACCCGGCCAGCACCCACCAGGGCGAGACCCGCGAGCAGCGGATCACCGAGTTCCACGAGGTGAACGAGGCGCCGGTGGTCGGACTCCGGGAGGGCGCCTGGCTGCACCGGACCGGGGACGCCCTCGCCCTGGGCGGCAACACCGCCCGCCTCTTCCGGCGCGGCCAGGAGCCGACGGAGCTCGCGGCGGGTACCGACCTGTCATGGCTGCTGACCCGCCCCGCTCAACCGGGCACCTCCTCCTGACGAACGTCCTCGTCCGCGGGCGTGAGGGGCTCGTCGACATCCGGGTCGAGCAGGGCCGGATCGCCGAGGTCGGGCCGGACCTGCAGGCCGACCCCCGGACCCCGACGATCGACGGCGAGGCCCGCCCGGTCCTCCCCGGCCTCGTCGAGCCCCACCTGCATCTGGACAAGGCGATGCTCGACGCGCGCGAGCCCGGCGACGGCACCCTGGCCGGCGCCGTCGCGACGACGGCCCGGCTCAAGGCGGGCTTCACCCACGACGACGTCGTGGCCCGCGCCGAGGACGTCCTGCGCCGGGCGATCACCCACGGCACCACGCTCGTGCGCACCCCGGTCGACGTCGACCCCACGATCGGCTTGACCGGCATTGACGCGATGTTGGACGTGAAACAACGCTGGGCGGAGACGGTGACGCTGCAGGTCGTCGCCTTCCCGCAGGAAGGCATCGCCGCGCGCCCGGGCACCGACGAGCTGCTGGTCGAGGCGCTGCGCCGCGGCGTCGACGTCGTCGGGGCCTGCAGCTACGCCGAGGACGACGTCGAGGGCTGCCGCGACCACCTGCGCCGGGTCTTCGACCTCGCCGAGCGCTTCGACGTGCCCGTCGACGTCCACGCCGACTTCGACGTGGCCGCCAGCACCGACCCCCGCCACGCCCTCGCCGGCGAGATCGCCGCGATGACGGCGGCCCGCGGGTGGGGCGGGCGCACGACGATCGGGCACGTCACCACCCTCGCCGGGTACGACAATGCCACTGAGCACGCCGACAGGGCGGCGCGGCGCCGGCTGATCGACGACCTCGCCACCGCGGGCGTGGGCCTCGTCGTCCTCCCGCCCACCGACCTCTACCTGCAGGGCACCGCCGCGCCCGTCGCCGAACTCCTGGAGGGGGGCGTCGCCACGGCGCTGAGCAGCAACAACGTCCGCAACGCCTTCACCCCGTTCGGCACCGCGGACATGCTCGACGTCTGCCTGCTCGCCGCCCACACCCAGCCGTTCGGCACGCGCGCGGGCCTCGACCGCCTGCTCGACCGGGCCACGGCCGGCGCCGCCGCGATGCTCGGGGTCCCGGGCCACGACCTCGCGCCGGGTTCGCGCGCGGACCTCGTCGTCCTCGACGCGCGACCACGAAATGGACTCCAGCCCGATCACCACACCGCGCTGCTCGACCGCGCGCCACGGCACACCGTCATCAGCGGCGGGCGTGTGGTGGCGCAGACACGGACGACCACGACGCTGCACGCCCCCTGATCGCCGAGCAGGATGGGGGCATGACGAGTGCCCCGTCCCGACCGAGCACCGCGACCTCCCTCCTCGCCGAGGAGCTGGCCGGGGCGATGCGCGGCACGGTCCGGTTCGACACGGCGACCCGGGCAATGTGGTCGGCGGATTCGTCGAACTACCGCCACGTCCCGCTCGGCGTCGTGCAGCCCGTCGACCCCGACGACGTCGAGCGGGCCGTCGAGGTCACCCGCCGCCACGGGGTGCCGCTGCTCCCCCTGGGCGCGCGGACCAGCATCTGCGGGCAGTCGGTGAACGAGGCCGTCGTCGTCGACTTCCACCGGCACATGCACCGCGTGCTGGAGATCGACCCGGACGCCCGCACCGCCCGGGTCCAGCCCGGCACCGTCCTCGACGACCTGCGCGATGCGGCCCGCCCGCACGGGTTGACCTTCGGGCCGGACCCGTCCACGCACAACCGCTGCACGCTCGGCGGGATGATCGGCAACAACGCGTGCGGCTCGCACTCGGTGGCCTGGGGCAAGACCGTCGACAACGTCCGCGCGCTCGACGTGCTGCTCGCCGACGGCACCCGCATGCACGTCGGCGGGCCGATGGACGACGCGGCCATCGACGCGGCCGCCCGTCGTGCCGGCGCCGAGGGCCGGGTGTACGCGGACCTGAAGGCGCTGCGCGACCGCGCCGCCGACTTCGTCCGCACCGACACCCCGGATCTCACCCGCCGGGTCAGCGGCTACAACATCGACCAGCTCCTGCCCGAGCAGGGCTTCGACCTGGCCAAGGCCCTCGTCGGGACCGAGGGCACGTGCGTGACGCTGCTCGAGGCGACCGTGGACCTCGTCGAGTCGCCGCCGGTGCGCGCGCTCGCCGTCCTCGGCTTCGCCGACGCGTACACCGCCGCCGACCACGTCGTCCCGATCCGCGACCACGCCCCGCTGACGATCGAGGGCATGGACGTCGGTGTCATCGGCGCCCTGCGCGCGGCCCGCCCGGACGACCGCACCCACGAAGCGCTGCCCCGCGGCAAGGGCTGGCTCTACGTGGAGACCGGGGGCGCGACCCGCGAGGAGGCCCACGCCAAGGCCGAGGCGATCGCGCGGGAGATGGCGTGGGCGACGGTGGACACGAAGGTCGTCAGCGAGCCGAAGGCCATGCGGTCGCTCTGGAAGATCCGCGAGGACGGCTCCGGCATCGTCACCCGCGGGCCGGGCGGCGTCGAGGCGTGGCCCGGCTGGGAGGACGCGGCCGTGCAGCCGGCGCAGTTCGGCAACTACCTGCGGGAGTTCGACGCGCTGCTCTCGAAGCACGGCCGCAGCGGCGCCTACTACGGACACTTCGGCGACGGCTGCCTGCACGTCCGGATCGACTTCGACCTGCTCACGACGCCGGGCATGCGCAACTTCCGCGCGTTCCTCGAGGACGCGGCCGACCTCGCCGTCGCGCACGGCGGGTCGCTCTCCGGGGAGCACGGCGACGGGCAGGCGCGCGCCGAGCTGCTCGCCCGGATGTACTCGCCGCGGATGCTGGAGGCCTTCGGCGACTTCAAGCGCGCCTGGGACCCGGACGGCCGGATGAACCCGCACCGCGTCGTCGACCCGCCGCGCATCGACGACGACGTGCGCGTCTTCCTCGGCCAGCCGACGATCGGCTCGCGCACGCAGCTGGACTTCGTCGACGACGGGGTCCCCGACGGCGTCCGGGGCGGCTTCGCCTCGGCGACCCGGCGCTGCATCGGGGTGGCCAAGTGCATCACCGCCTCGGGCGGCGTGATGTGCCCGAGCTACCGGGTCACCGGGGAGGAGAAGCACTCCACCCGCGGCCGGGCCCGCCTGCTGTTCGAGATGGCCTCCGGGCAGACGCTGCCCGACGGCTGGCGCTCCACCGAGATGCGCGACGCGCTCGACCTGTGCCTGAGCTGCAAGGGCTGCGCCCGCGACTGCCCGGTCGGGGTCGACATGGCCACGTACAAGACCGAGTTCCTCGCCCAGCACTACGCGGGGCGCGCGAAGGACCGGCCCCGGTCGCACTGGTCGATGGGGTGGCTGCCGGCGTGGCTGCGCCTGGCCGGCTCGGTGCCCGGCGGGCCCCGGCTCGCGAACGCCCTCGCCCGACGGCCGGCGCTCGCGGGGATCGCCAAGAAGCTGGGCGGCATCGCCCCGCAGCGCTCGATCCCGCCGCTCGCGACCCGGCCCCTGCGCCGCCTGCTCTCCGGGACCGATCACACGGGCCGGGCCGACGTCGAGAAGCGCATCCTGCTCTGGCCGGACACCTTCACCGAGGCGTTCGACCCCGACCTGGCCCTCGACGCGATCGCCGTACTCGAGGCGCTGGGCTACCGCGTGGAGCTCCCGACGGCGGGGGTGTGCTGCGGTCTGACCTGGGTCACCACCGGTCAGCTCGGCGTGGCGCGACGGGTCGTCGAGCGCAGCCTCGAGCGGATCCGGCCGTGGCTGGAGGACGGCGTGCCCGTCGTCGGGCTCGAGCCCTCGTGCACCGCGGCGCTGCGGGGTGACTCGCTCAAGGTGCTGGGCCGCGACCACGAGCTGGCGGGGATCGCGTCGGCCTCGATCCGGACGTTCGCCGAGGTGCTCGCCGGGCACACCGAGGAGCTCGCGTCCCTCGCGGACGGGGCCGAGCGCAAGGCCCTCGTCCAGATCCACTGCCACCAGTACGCCGAGCTGGGCACCGACGCCGACCGCGCGGTGCTCGCGGCCCTCGGCGTGCAGGCGGACGTCCTCGACGAGGGCTGCTGCGGGCTGGCCGGCAACTTCGGGTTCGAGGACGGGCACTACGAGGTCTCGACGGCGTGCGCGGAGCGCGGGCTCATGCCCGCGGTCCGGGCGGCGTCGGGCGACACCGCCGTCCTCGCCGACGGCTACTCGTGCCGCACCCAGATCCGCCAGCTCGACAACGGCGGCCACGAGCCCACCCACCTCGCCGCGCTGGCGGCGCAGGCGTTGGGCCTCCGGCCTCGTGCGTGCCCTATCGGCGTGCAGAATTATCCAGCCGTGTCTGAACACGTCGATGACACAGCACGCCGATAGGGCACGCACACGTGCGTAGCACCAAGCGTCCGGGCGTGCTGCGCTGGCTGGCGTACGCGTTCGGGGCGCGGCTGCCCGTCACCTACGGGGCGTGGGTGCTGCACGACCTCACGGCCCGGACCTGGTTCGTGCGCCAGCTCGCGCGCACCGCGGTGCAGTGCGTGCCGGCTGGCCTGCTCGCGCTGCTGCCGGGACCGGCCTGGCTGCGGGTGGCGCTGCCGTGCTTCGTGCTCTTCTCGGCGCTGTTCATGGCCGCGATCTTCTCCCCGATGATCCGGGAGAAGCGGCTCTACCAGCACGGCTTCCTCCCGGAGCTGGTGCTCAACCCGGAGGATCGAGGGTCGTGAGTCGCTCGGGCGCCCGGATCGGGTCGTCCACCAACGGCACCCCCGCCCCGAGCCGCCCGAGCATGTCGTCCAGCTCCTCGACGTAGCTCTGCGCCCGCCCGGCGTCGACCCGCGCCCGCCGCACGGCGGCCAGCAGCGGCGTCCCGGCGGGGATCGCGGCCATCACCCGCTCCACCCCGACGGCTACGTCTGGTCGCGCTCCCCCGTCGGTGCGCCGTCGCGCTCGTGAGCACTTTCCCGTGTCGTACGGCGGAACAGTGCTGGAATGGTGCTCACGAGGCCGGAGGCCACCTGGCGCCGGGATCGGGCGGGCAGACGGTGCCCTCGGCCGGGGGCCGGCCCGGGTCGAGCAGGTAGGCCGCAGCGGCGTCCTGGGCGCAGTGGCTGGGGAGGTCGAGCGTGGTGTGGCCGAACCCGTCGACGACGAGGACGCGGGCCGCCGAGAGCACGGCGGCGGTGGCGCGGGCGATCGCGAGCGGGGTGTCCGGGTCGTCCCGGGCGTTGACCACGAGGGCCGGGGCGTGCAGCGGCGCGTTCCACGGGCCGAGCCAGCGGTCGGGGTCGATCGCCGGCCAGTCGACGCAGGCGGCCGTGTTCAGCGCGGCAGGCACCCCGAACAGCGGGTGGGCGGCCTGCTCGGCGGGCAGCAGCGCGGTGATCTGATCGGCGGTCGGCGTGACGACGTCGGTGCACTGGATCGCGAGGAACGCCGCGGAGTGCGCGGGGGCGCCGGCGGCCGGATCGGGCACGACGGGGCCCGGCGCGAGTCCGGCGGGGGCACGGACGGCGAGCGTGCGGGCGAGCGAGGCGAGCCGCCCGCCCGACTCGAGCGCCGTCGCGACGCGGTCGGCCAGATCGGCGGAGCCGCCGGCGCGGGTGGCGGCCGCGATCGCGGCGTCGAGGCGGGCGCGCGGGTCGGCGCCGGGCGGTCCAGCGAGGGCGCACTGCGCGGGACCGGCCGTCGAGCAGGCACCGAGGAAGGCCTGCACCGACGCGTCGCGCGCCGCCGCCACCCCGGCGCGGACGTCGACGGGCCGACCGGGGTCGGCGGTCCCGGCGTTCGCGGCGACGTCGAGGGCGCCGTCGACGACGAGGGCGCGCAGGTGGTCGGGGAAGAGGTTCGCGTAGGTGGCACCGAGGACCGTGCCGTAGGAGTAGCCGTAGACGCTGATCTGCGGATCGCCCAGGGACTGGCGGACCAGGTCGAGGTCGCGGGCGGCGTTCGCGGTGGACAGGTGGCGCAGCAGCTCGCCCGAGGCGGCCGCGCACGCCTGTCCGGCCGCGCGGGCCGACGTCCAGAATCCGGCGGGGTCGGCGAGCGGGGAGCCGACCGGGGTCACGGGCTGCCCGTCGAAGGGCCCGCAGCGGACCGGGGTGCTCTGCCCCACCCCGCGGGGGTCGACCGCGAGGACGTCCATCCGCGCGCGGACCCCGTCGAACCGGCCGGCGAGGCGGCGCAGGCTCGAGGTGCTGGGCGTGCCCGGGCCGCCGTAGTTCACCGCGAGGGTGCCGATGCGATGGGCCGGGTCGAGGGCGGGCAGCCGGACCATGCCGAGCGCGATGGTCGGACCGGTGGGGTTCCGGTAGTCCAGCGGCACCGGCACCGTGGCGCACCGGAACGCGCCGCCGCACGGGCGCCAGGCGATCCGCGGCACCGCCGCCCCGTTCGTGCCCAGCACCCCGGGTGCCGACGTGGCGCCCGCGGCGCCCGGTGCCGTCGCCGACGGTCCGGCGCACGCCGCGAGCAGCAGCAGGAGCGCCAGGAGGAGGTGGCTTCGCCATGTGAGCACTTTCAGGGGTTATAGCACCGGAAAGTGCTCACGTGCGCGCAGCGCACCTATGCGAGGTTCCGCAACGACGGCCACGCCTGCGCCCACGGGGCCCGCGGGGTGCAGATCGCCAGCGGGACGCCGCTGTTCACCGGGGCGACCGGCGAGACCGGGGTGCGCGGCAGCTGGACCAGGCGCGCGCAGAACCGTGGCGCCCACGGCACCTCGCCGACCAGCAGCGCGTCGTCCGAGCCGGGCGGCACGTCGAAGTACCCGAAGCCTCGGTGCGTGGAGTAGATCGGCGTTCGCAGACCGCGCGCAGGGCCCTCGTACTCGAGGGCGGAGGCGTACCAGTACGAGTAGGCGACGACGACGGTGTGCTCGCGCTGCGGCGCGGGGATCGCCGCCCGGGCCCGGGCCACCGCCGTCGTCAGCTCCGGCCAGCCGACCTGCCCCATCGTCTCGAACTCGGTCGGCGCCCGCCATGATGACGGCCCCACCGGCAGCACCCACAACATCGCCGCCACCACGCCGATGCCCACCACCGTCGGGCGCAGCGTCCAGCGCCACGCCCGGTGCCACGGTCGGTCCGGGAGCGAGCCCGCCGCCACCGCGCCCGCGGCGAGCACGAGCGCGTAGAGCCCCGAGAGGTAGTAGGGCCGTCCGCCGGCCGCGAGCAGCACGAGGGTGACCAGCACGGCCGCGATGCCCAGCGACCGCCACGGGCGCATCCGCTCGGACCGCAGCAGCGCCCAGAACCCGAGCACCACGAGCACCGCCCCGGGCAGCACCCCGGCGTAGTAGACCGCGCGCGGCAGGAACTCCCAGCGGTTGCCGAAGAGCGACGACTCCCCCGCGACCACCGAGCCCATCCGCAGCTGCGGCCAGTCGTGCTGGGCCTGCCACACCAGCGTCGGGACCGTCGACGCCGCGGCCACCGCGAGCCC